>DASPOZ010000387.1:0-2618 GCA_035625755.1 Candidatus Sulfotelmatobacter sp. | reverse complement strand
TCGCCTTCCGCCAGAAGAACATCATCCTGCGGGGCGAACAGAACGTCCCCGGCGATACGCCCATGGACGGCGACATGCCCGAGGGCCTGCGGCGCACCGCCGAGGCCATCGCCTGGCCCTCCTTTAGTCCTGGGTCCTTAGTCCCGGGTCCTGAGTCACCCCTCACGCCTGACGCCTCACGCCTCACGAGGGGGCCGTTGCGGCGCGGAAAGGGCCTGGCTTGCGCCTTCAAGGACGGCGGCGGGACGCACTCGGTGTCCACGGCCATCGTGCGCATCCACGCGGACGGCAGCGTGACCGTGCTGGTGGGGAGCGTGGAGCACGGCCAGGGGGCGCGCACCGTGATGGCCCAGATCGTGGCCGAGACGCTGGGCGTGCCCCTGGACCGCATCATCGTGGCCACGCCGGACACGGCGCTGGCGCCGTTCGACCAGGGCACCAGCGCCAGCCGCTCCACCACGTTGATGGGCCTGGCCGTGCAGTCCGCCGCCCGTGAGGCGCGCGAGCAGCTCCTGAAGGTGGCGGGCCCCGTGCTGGGGGCGGACCCCGCCAGGCTGGACGTGCGGGACGGCGCGGTGGTCCTGGACGGCAAGGCGATGCCCCTCGCTGAGGTCTTCGGCCGGCACTTCGGCCTGCCGGGCGGCGAGATCATCGGCAGCGGGGCGTACCGGTCCGCCCAGTGGGCGGGGACCCTCATCGGCTCCACCACCTTCTGGGAGGTGGGCATGGGCGGGGCCGAGGTGGCCGTGGACGAGGAGACGGGCGCGGTGCACCTCCTCGGCTACATCTCCATGGCGGACGTGGGGCGCGCCATCAACCCGCGGGAGTGCGAGGCGCAGGACGAGGGGGCCGCCATGCAGGGCATCGGCCCGGCCCTCTTCGAAAGCCTGGTGAACCAGAACGGCCAGCTCATGAACGCGAGCTCGGTGGATTACCGCGTGCCCACCTTCGAGGACCTGCCCGACCAGTTCGGCACGATCCTTCTGGAGAACGGCGACGGCCCCGGCCCCTTCGGCTCCAAGGGCGTGGGCGAAAGCGGCACCTTCTGCGTGGCCGCCGCCATCGGCAACGCCATCGCCCGCGCCACCGGCCTGCGCCTCAAGGACCAACCCCTCACGCCGGAGCGCGTCTGGCGCGCCCTCAACGCGGGGGCTGAGGGTCGGGGGTCGGGGGTCGGGAAAACGTAGGGGCCGGCCTTCAGGCCGGCCCTCCCGGAATGCTTGCCGCGCACCGGCTGCGCAGCTGCTGCCGTAACGAAATCGGGCGGACCTCAAGGTCCGCCCCTACGTCGGGCTAGCCGAGAGAAGGGCGAGGAGTCATGGCTGGTGAAGTAGAGAAGGAAGCGATCCTGCGCGAGCTGCTGGCCGAGGCGGAGAAGCGGTTCGGGCGCGGGCGGATCGAGGCGCTGCGCGCCACCCTCGAGGCGACGGCGGCGGAATTGGCCCAGGTGCGGGCGGCCCCCGCCGGCCCCGAGGTGGAGCCGATGTTCTACCCGCACCCGGCCGACTGAGCGGCAAGCAGGTCCCCTCACCCTCCCCCTCTCCTCCTTCGACAAGCTGAGGCGGGCGAGGGAGATCCAAATAAATCCCTCTTCCTCTCGCGAGGGAGAGGGTGCGGGTGAGGGTGGGACCTGGAGCCGGAGGAACACTTCATGACGCATGCGGAATTGACGGTGGCGGAAGCGGCGGAACGCATCCGGCGGGGCACACTTTCGCCGGTCGCGTTGGTCGAGGCATGCCTCGCCCGCATCGAGGCTCTAGATGAAAAGCTGCAGGCCTGGGTCACGGTGGACCGGGATGGCGCACTCGCCGCGGCGCGCGAGCGCGACCGCGAGGCGACCCGGGGCGCCATCCGTGGGCCCCTGCACGGCATCCCCGTGGGCGTGAAGGACATATTCTACGTTGGCGGGTTGCGCTGTACGGCGGGCTCGAAAGTCACCGCCGACTTCGTGGCGCCCTTCGATGCCGCCAGCGTGGCCCGCCTGCGCCAGGCCGGCGCCATCATCCTGGGGAAGACGCAGACCACGGAGTTCGCCACCTTCGACCCGGCGCCCACCCACAACCCGTGGAAGCGGGGCCACACCCCCGGCGGGTCCAGCAGCGGGTCGGCCGCCGCGGTGGCCGCGCGCATGGTGCCCTGCGCCCTGGGCACACAGACGGCGGGATCCATCCTGCGCCCCGCCTCCTACTGCGGCGTGGTGGGCTACAAGCCCACCTACGGGCGCGTGAGCCGCTACGGCGTGTTCCCCGTCTCGTGGGCACTGGACCACATCGGCTCCATGGCACGCACCGTGGAGGACGCGGCACTGGTGGCCATGGCCATGGCCGGGCACGACCCGAAGGACCCCGGCTCGCTCCGCGCCCCCGTCCCGGACCTGCGCGCCTGCCTCGCGCGGCGCGACCCGCCGCGCCTGGGGGTAGTGCGAGACTTCTTCTGGGAGAAGGCCGCCCCCGAGGTGGCCCGCCACACGGACCAGGTGCTGGAGCGGCTGGCCAAGGCCGGCGCCCGCATCGAGGAGCGCCCGCTGGCCCCGAGCTTCGCCGTCGGGCACGCCGCGCATCGCATCGTGATGAAGGCCGAGATGGCCGAGGTGCACCGGGACCGGCACAATGCCAGCG
>DASPOZ010000386.1:0-14854 GCA_035625755.1 Candidatus Sulfotelmatobacter sp. | reverse complement strand
CCTCCGCGTCCATCCCACCCCCTGGCAGGCTGCTGAAAAGGACCCATCTGCTGCGTTGGCCCGCTCGGATAGTCTCCCGCTGCCGACGTTACGGCAGCGGTGGCCCTGCGGCGTACCCGGCGTACGCCTCCGACCCACCTTCGGTGGGTACCCCGGCTTCGCGTGCCGCCTTGCACCTGGGCCCTTTTAAGCGGCCTGCGGAACACGGGTTTTTGGACAGCCTGCTGTCGCAGGCTGCTGAAAAGGACCCATCTGCTGCGTTGGCCCGCTCGCGCACTCCCTGCGGCGTACCCGGCGTACGCCTCAGTCGGCGCTTCGCGTGCCGCCTTGCACCTGGGCCCTTTTGAGCAGCCTGCGGAACACGGGTTCTTGGACAGCCTGCCGTCGCAGGCTGCTGATAAGGGCCCATCCCGCCGGAGGCGGACGCGCTACGGAGTACCGGCCGGCCCATTCCGCATTCCGCAATGGGGGGCGCGGCGCGGTTCAGCGGTTGCCGAGGTAGCCGTGCATCCGGGCGAACAGGTCGCTCCAGGGGTTGTTGGTGGGACCGGGGGTGAAGCCGCTCAGGAGCGAATCGTAAATGCGGGGTTCCACCCGAACGTCGGTCCGGTTCTCGCCCGCGCGGCTCACGGTGATGCGGAACGCGACCCAGATCACCTGGGTCGGCTTGGCCCCCCCCGACCCACTCTGGGCGAGGGGGCCCGTCGCCGGGCCCACCGAGGCGAGGCGCACGGGCCCCCGCGGCCGCGCCGGGGCCTCCCCCACCACGAAATTAAAGGGGAACGGCGCCGTCTCGATCCGGCCGGTGGCCTTATCCGCCGCCAGGATCTTGAGGACACCCAGACCTCTGAGCGTGGCATCCCACACGGCGTCGTAGGGGGCGGCGAAGGTGTCGCCCACCGTCGGAAGGATTTGTGGTTCGACCGCGGCGGCGGGCCCCGCCGCGGCCGCCGCCAGGACCCCCGCGGCGAAGGCGAACAGTGGGAAGGTCTTGCGCGCGTTCATGGATACCTCCCTGGGCCTTATTTGCCCTTTCTAAAGTATAGCTATTACCGCCGCCGGCCGCAATCCGTCGGCGGGGCCCACCGGGGGCGCGCCCCTGTGGACAGAACGCCCCCGGCGCGGGCGCGGTTCCGCCCGCCCCCCCGCGTTCCGGGTTGACAGGGGGTCGCGCCCTGCGGTAGACAGCAGGGGTCCCGTTCGGTCGCGAAAGGAGCAGCCCCCATGCAGGCGAGAGACCTCACCGGCAGGCAGCCCCGCGAGGTCCGGCAATTGATCCGCGAGGGCCGCTGGACCCGTCCCACCTCCGGGCTCTGCCTGGGGCACGCCCAGGCCAACATGGCCATCCTCCCCCGGGACCTGGCCTTCGACTTCCTCCTCTTCGCCCAGCGCAACCCCAAGCCGTGCCCTCTCCTGGAGGTCTTGGATCCCGGCAGCCCCGAGCCTCGGCGCATCGCCCCCGGGGCCGATGTCCGCACGGACCTGCCCAAGTACCGGGTGTATCGCTATGGAGTGCTGGAGGACGAGCCCACGGACATCCGCACATACTGGCGGGACGACTTCGTGACCTTCCTCATCGGGTGCAGCTTCACCTTCGAGGCGGGGCTGGTGCAGGCCGGCGTCCCCGTGCGGCACATGGAGCTGGACCGGAACGTCTCCATGTACATCACCAACATCGCGTGCGACCCGGCCGGGATCTTCCACGGCCCCATGGTGGTGAGCATGCGGCCCGTCCCCGCGGCGCAGGTGGCCAAGGCCGTGCAGGTCTCGGGGCGTTATCCCTCGGTCCACGGGGCGCCCGTGCACATCGGCAGCCCCGAGGCCCTGGGGGTGAAGGACATCCAGAAGCCCGACTTCGGCGACACCCCGGTGTTCAAGCCGGGCGAGGTCCCGGTGTTCTGGGCCTGCGGGGTCACGCCGCAGACCGTGGCCATGACCGTGAAGCCGGAGATCATGATCAGCCACTGCCCGGGCTACATGTTCCTGACGGACGTCCCCAACGAGTCGCTGGCGGTGGTATAGCCCGCCGGCGCGGGCCGCGAGGTGCCTGGACCTCCCCGCCGGAAACGCGGGGGTCCGGGCACTTGCGTTTTTCGGCCCCCCGCGGCCCGGCCCCAGGGCCCCGCAAGAACGGACACCCGCGTGAGCCTCCGCATCGGGGTGGACATCGGCGGCACCTTCACGGACCTCATCCTGGTGGACGAGGCGGGGGCCGTGTTCCGCGCGGGCAAGGTCCTCACCACGCCGGCGGACCCGGCCGGCGCGGTGGAGCAGGGCGTAAAGGACCTGCTGGCGGCCACGGGGGCCACGCCGTCCGAGGTCTCCCACGTCGTCCACGGCACCACCCTGTTCACCAATGCCCTCATCGAGCGGAAGGGCGCCAGGACGGCGCTGGTGACCACCGCCGGGTTCCGGGATGCCCTGGAGATCGCCCGCGAGCACCGCTACGACATGTACGACCTGTTCATGGAACGCCCCGCTCCCCTGGCGCCGCGCCGCCACCGCTACGAGGTGCGGGAGCGGATCCTGGACGACGGCACGGTCCTCCAGCCCATGGACGTGGACGCGGCGGGACGGCTCATCGAGACCCTGCAGGCGGAGGGGATCGAGGCAGTGGCCGTCTGCTTCCTGCATAGCTACCGGAACCCCACCCACGAACGCGCCCTGGGCCAGCTCCTGCGCTGGCGGGCGCCCCACATGGCGTGCGCTCTCTCCTGCGAGGTGGTGCCGGAGATGCGGGAGTACGAGCGCGCCTCCACCACGGTGGCCAACGTGTACGTGCAGCCGCTGGCCGCCCGGTACCTGGCCCGCCTGCGGGAACGGCTGGACGCGCTGGGGCTCGCCGGGGCCCTCTTCATCATGCAGTCCAACGGCGGGGTCTGCACGGTGGAGACGGCCTGCCGGTTCCCCATCCGGCTGGTGGAGTCGGGGCCGGCGGCGGGGGCGCTGGCGGCCGCCCACTACGGCCGGCTGATGGGGCGGGGCGACCTCCTCTCTTTCGACATGGGGGGGACCACGGCCAAGGCCTGCCTTATCGAGAGGGGGGAGCCGCTCATCGCGCCGGATTTCGAGGTGGCCCGCGTGTACCGCTTCAAGCGGGGCAGCGGACTGCCCATCAAGGCGCCGGTCATCGAGATGATCGAGATCGGCGCCGGCGGCGGGAGCCTCGCGCGGGTGGACCGCCTGGGGCTCCTCACCGTGGGGCCGGACAGCGCCGGGGCGGACCCGGGGCCGGCCTGCTACGGGCTGGGCGGCGCCGAGCCCACCGTGACGGACGCGGACCTGATGCTGGGCTACCTGGACCCGGACTTCTTCCTGGGCGGCCGCATGCGGCTGGACCGGGAGGCCGCGGGCCGCGCCATCGCGGACCGGGTGGCGCGGCCGTTGGGGCTCGACCCGGCCCAGGCCGCCTGGGGCATCCACCAGGTGGTGAACGAGAACATGGCCTCCGCCGCCCGCATCCACGCCGTGGAGCGGGGGAAGGACGTGCGGCGCTTTCCCCTCTTCGCCTTCGGCGGGGCCGGGCCCGTGCACGCGCACCGCGTGGCGCGCATCCTGCGGTGCCCGGCTTTTATCTGTCCCCTGGGGGCCGGGGTCACCTCGGCGGTAGGCTTCCTGGCCGCCCCGCTGGTCTTCGACTTCGTGCGCACCTTCCACGGCAAGCTGGAGGCCATGGACTGGTTGCTGGTGAACGCCCACCTGCATCAGATGGAGAAGGACGGGCGAGGCATCCTGGGGAGGACGGTGCCGGAGGCGCAGATCGCCTTCCGCCGCTGGGGCGACATGCGCTACCGCCTCCAGGGCCACGAGATCCGCGTGCCCCTGCCCGAGGGGCGGCTGGGCCCGGAGAGCGAGCCGGCCATCCGCCGGGCCTTCGAGGAGGCCTACGCGGCCCTCTACGGACGCACGGCGTCCGGCGTGCCCATTGACGTGGTGAACTGGCGCGTCGCGGCGCAGGGCCCGCGGCCCGCGCTCCACCTGCCCCAGGGGCCCGCGGCCCCGGGGGCCGCGGCGGCGGGCGCCGCTGCGGCGGTGAAGGGAAAACGGCCGGCCTACCTGCCGGAGGCGGGAGGGTTCGTGGACGTCCCCGTGTACGACCGGTACCGGCTGGCCCCCGGCCACGCCTTCGAAGGCCCGGCCATCGTGGAGGAGCGCGAGTCCACGGTGGTGCTCGGGCCGGGGGCCAGCGCCCGCGTGGACGCGTGGCTGAACCTGGTGGTCGACCTGTAACGCTCCGGTTCGAAGTTCGAAGTTCGATGTTCGACGTTCGATGTTCCGGGGTGAGGGGGCGGCCCGTGGACGCAACCTCGAACCTCGAACTTCGAACTTCGAACATCGAACGTCGAACGTTGAACATCGAACATCGAACGTCGTAACGTAAGGAAGAGTGATGGACCCGATCCTGCTGGAGGTGCTCTGGAACCGGATGATCGGCGCCGTGAACGAGCAGGCGGCGGCGCTGATGCGGACCTCCTTCACCTCCGTGGTGCGCGAGGCGGGCGACCTTTCGGCCGGCGTCTTCGACCGGCGCGGGCGCATGATCGCGCAGGCGGTCACCGGCACACCGGGCCACATCAACTCCATGGCCACCTGCATGCGGCACTTCCTGGAGGCCTTCCCCCTGGATACCCTCCGCCCGGGTGATGCCCTGGTGACCAACGACCCCTGGAAGACGGCCTCCCAGCTGAACGACATCACGGTGATCACCCCCGCCTTCCTGGGAGACCGCCCCGTGGCCTTCTTCGGCAACACCTGCCACGCGCTGGACATCGGCGGCCGCGGCCTGGCCGCCGACGCCCGCGAGGTGTTCGAGGAGGGCCTCTTCATCCCCGTGATGAAGCTCTACGAGGGGGGGCGGCCCAACGAGTCGCTGCTGGCCCTGCTGCGGGCCAACGTGCGCGCGCCGGAGGAGGTGCTGGGCGACGTGCACGCCCAGGTGGTGGCCAACGAGGTGGGGGGGCAGGAACTGCTGGCCTTCCTGCGGGAGTTCGGCCTGGAGGACATCGAGGCGCTGGCGGATGCCATCGTGGCCCGGTCCGAAGCGGCCATGCGGGAGCGCATCGCGGCCCTTCCCGACGGGGAGTACCGCTACGAGCTGGCCTGCGACGGGTTCGACGAGCCCATCCGCCTGCGGGCCGCCGTCACCATCCGGGGGGACCGTTTGGCGGTGGACTACGCGGGGTCTTCCCCTCAGGTGGCCCAGGGGATCAACGTCGCCTTCAATTACACCCACGCCTACACCACCTACGCCCTGAAGTGCGCCATCTCTCCGGACGTGCCCAACAACGAGGGCAGCTTCCGCCCCGTCACGGTGACGGCCCCGGAGGGCTGCATCCTGAACGCGAGCTTCCCGGCGGCGGTGGCGGGGCGGCACCTGGTGGGCCACTTCCTGCCCAGCGCCATCTTCGGCGCCCTGGCCCAGGTGCTGCCGGACCGGGTGATGGCCCCCGGCTTCGACGGCCTGTGGGACACGCAGGTCTTCGGCCACAACCCGCGCACGGACCGGCCGTTCAGCTACGTCTGGTTCTCGGCCGGGGGCGCCGGGGCGCTGGCGGTGCGGGATGGCCTCTCGGCCACGGCCTTCCCCAGCGGCATCGCCGGGGTGCCCGCCGAGGTGATCGAGACCCTCTCGCCCGTGGTGCTGAAGCGGCGCGAGTTGCGGCAGGATTCGGGCGGGGCGGGCCGGTTCCGCGGGGGGCTGGGCCAGGTCATGGAGCTGGCCGTGCGCACCGACCGGCCCTTCGTCTTCTCGGGCCTCTACGAGCGGATCCAGTTCCCGGCCCCCGGGCTCCTGGGCGGCGCCCCCGGCGCCCCCGGCGCCCTGCGCACCAATAACGGCGCCCCCGTGCGCCCGAAGACGCGCCAGCCGCTGCCGCCGGGCACGGAGGTGACGCTGGAGCTGCCGGGCGGCGGCGGGTACGGCCCGCCCTGGGAGCGCGACCCCGCCCGCGTCCTGGAGGACGTGCGCAACGGCTACGTCTCCCTGGAGCGGGCCCGCACCGACTACGGCGTGGCCATCGATCCCGCCCGCCTGGCCGTCCTCCGCGACGAGACAGCCCGCCTGCGCGCCGCCCTGCGGCCCGACGCCTGAATTTCGCCCCTGGACTTCCGGATCCTGCCCCCGGCCGGGCCGGGTGCGGCGCCCGTGCTGAAAGGCCACGTCGGAGCTCCGGCCATCTCCCAGGGCCGGCGTTCGCCTCCCGGCGCGCGGCGGCGTGAAGGCCCGCGGCGAGCGTTCCGTGGAGGGCCGGGGGTTGCCGGGACGCCGGGGCTTGGCTACACTCTGACCGCCGGAAGCACCGGTCACGCACGCGGAGACACCGTGGCGGGTACCCTGTTCGGAGAGGGGATACGGCGCAAGGAGGACCCCCGGTTCCTCACCGGGCAGGGGCGCTACGTGGGGGACCTCGTGTTTCCCGGGATGCTCCACGCGGCCTTCCTGCGCAGCGCCCACGCCCACGCCCGCATCACCCGCATCGAAGCGGACGACGCGCGGAAGGCGCCGGGCGTGGTGGCGGTGGTCAGCGGGGCGGACCTGGGGGGGCTGTCTCGCCCGTATCCGGTGACGCACCCGCACCCGGCGCTGCGGGCGGCCATGTCCACCCCCCTCACGGACGGCCGCGCGCGGTATGTGGGCGAGGCCGTCGCAGCGGTGGTCGCGGAGGACCGCTACCAGGCTGAAGACGCGCTGGACCGGATCGCCGTGGGCTACGAGCCCCTCCCCGTCGTGGCGGACGTGGCCGCGGCGCTGGAGACCGGTGCCCCCGCCCTCCACGAGGCCCTGGGGAACAACATCGCCGGCCAGTGGCGGGAGGCGGTGGGGGACATCGAGCGGGCGCTGGCCGAGGCCCCCCACGCCCTGAGGGAGCGGATCCGCGTCTCCCGCGGCACCGGCGCCCCCATCGAGTGCCGGGGCACCATCGCGGTGCCGGACCCTACGGGGCGCGTCACGCTGTGGACGGCCACCCAGACGCCGCACCTCCAGCGCCGGGTCTTGGCCGAGATGCTGGCCCTGCCCCAGCACAAGCTGCGCGTGGTGGCGCCGGACGTGGGCGGCGCCTTCGGCACCAAGGCCCGCATCTTCGCGGAGGACGTGGTCCTCGCCTGGCTGGCCCTGCGCCTGGGCCGCCCCGTGAAATGGATCGAGGACCGGCGCGAGGACCTCCTCTCCACCTACCAGGAGCGGGACCAGATCTACGACGTGGAGGTGGGCGCCCGGGGGGACGGGACCCTCACCGGCATGCGCATCCGCTTCCTGGCGGACGGTGGCGCCTATTCCACCTGGGGCCTCACGGTGCCGCTCCTCGCCATCCAGCACCTGATGAGCGCCTACAAGGTCCCGGCCTTCGCCGTGGAGGCCACGGTGGCCTACACCAACCGGGTGCCCATCGCCCCGGTGCGCGGGGCGGGCCGCCCGGTGGGTGCCTTCGTGATGGATCGCGTGGTGGACCTGGTGGCCCGCAGCCTACGCCTGGACCCCGCCGAGATCCGTCTCCGTAACTTCATCGGGCCCCGCGAGTTCCCCTATCGGACCGGGCTCGCCGTGGGCCCGGGCCGTGCGCAGACGTTCGACAGCGGCGACTACCCGGCCTGCCTCCAGAAGGCCATGGACATGGCGGACTATCCGAACCTCCGGCGCCGGCAGGCGGAGCTGCGGAAGCACGGCCGGCATCTCGGCATCGGGATCGCCTGCTGCGTGGAATCCACCGGCATCGGCCCCTTCGAGGGGGCCACGGTGCGCGTGGAGCCCAGCGGCACCGTCGTGGTGATCACGGGGGCGGGGCAGCAGGGCCAGGGGCACGAGACCACCCTGGGCCAGGTCTGCGCCGATACGCTGGGCGTGCCCCTGGAGGCCGTGGAGGTGGTGGCCGGCGACACCGACGCGATCCCCCTCGGTGTGGGCACGTTCTCCAGCCGGGTGGCGTCCGTCTCGGCCAGCGCGGTGCTGGCGGCGGCCCGCGCCGTGCGCGCCAGGGCCGCCGCCGCCGGGGCGCGCCTGCTGGAGGCGCGTGCCGAGGACCTGGTGATCGAGGCGGGGAAGCTCTTCGTCCGGGGTGCGCCGGCCACGGCGGTGCCCCTGGGCCGGCTGGCCTCCCTGGCGGCCGGCGGCCAGCTCCCGGGGCCGCGGGAGGGGACGCCGGGCCTGGAGGCCACCGAGTTCTTCTACCCCGAGAACCTCACGTATGCCAACGGGACGGCGATCGCCGTGGTGGAGGTAGATCCCGACACCGGCGGCGTCCGGTTCGAGCGGCTGGTCATCGTCCACGACTGCGGGCGCATCATCAACCCGGTGATCGTGGACGGGCAGATCGTGGGCGGCATCGCGCACGGGATCGGCAACGTGCTCTACGAGGACGTGCCCTGCGACGCCACCGGCCAGCCCCTGGCCGCCACCTTCATGGATTACCTGCTGCCCGCGGCGCCGGAGGTGCCCCCGGTGGAGATCGCCCACCAGGAGACGCCGTCCCCCATGAACCCGGCCGGCGTCAAGGGCGCAGGGGAGGGGGGGACCATCCCAACCCTGCAGGCGGTGGCCGCCGCGGTGGAGGATGCCCTGGCGCCCTTCGGCGTGCGCGTGAATCGGCTTCCCCTGAGTCCGGAGCGTATCCGGGCCCTCGTCGCCCATGCGCCGACCGCCGGTTCGTAGTTTCCGGTTCCCGGTTCCCGGTTCGTCGGCCGACCGGGGACCGGGAACCGAGAACCGGGAACTTCGATGGGCCGCGGCATGGCCGCGCGAGGACGATACACCCCAGAGGGATCGAAGGCAGAGGAGAAACGATGGCGACCGACCCTGATCGCGCGCGAATCCTCCGGGCCGTGGACGAGAAGACCGATGAGATCGCCGGCTTCCTGGGGCGCCTGGTCCAGTTCGACAGCGAGACGGGCAAGGAGGGCCCCATCCAAGGTTTCATCGCCGAGACGCTCCGGGGGATGGGCCTGGAGGTGGACCAGTGGGTGCCCGACCTGAAGGAACTGGCGAAGCACCCGGCCTACATCCCTGCCGAGGGCCGGGACTTCAGCGGCCGGCCCAACGTGGTCGGCGTCCACCGGGGGGATGCTAAGGCGCGGTCGCTCCTGTTCAACGGCCACGTGGACACAATCCCGTGGGAGCCGGTGAGCGAGTGGGAATTCCACCCGCTCTCGGGGGAGCTCAAGGCAGGCCGGATCCTGGGGCGCGGCTCGTCGGACATGAAGGGCGGCCTGGCGGCCATGACCATGGCGCTGAAGGTGCTCCTGGCCTGCGGCCTGCGGCCCCGGGGCGCGGTCACCCTGGAGTATGTCATCGACGAGGAGCTGAGCGGTCTGGGCACGCTGGCCTGTGTGACGCGCGGCTACAAGGCGGACGCGGGCATCTCCCTGGAGACCAGCGACCTGCACGTCCAGCCGGCGTGCATCGGGCGCCTCTGGTTCGTGGTGGAGGTGCGGGGGAAGCCCGCCGGCATCTCCCGCCGCTGGGAGGCGGTGAGCGCCATGGACAAGGGCTACAAGGTCGCCAAGGCCGTCGAGGACCTGGAGGGCATCCGCATCGCGGAGCTGACGCATCCCCTGTACCCGGACAACCGGGGCGCGCTGCCCTGCGCCGTGGGCCGCTTCGAGGCGGGCACCTTTCCCAGCGCCACGCCCGACCGGGCGCTTTTGCGGGGCAGCATGGGCCTGATGCCCCAGGAGGACATCGAACGGGTCAAGCGTGACTTCGCGGCGTTCATCCGCGGCGTCTGCGAGCAGGACCCCTGGCTGAAGTATCACCAGCCCAAGGTCTGGTTCGAGGGCCTGATCGCGGAGGGGGCCGAGATCCCGCGCGACCATCCCATCGTGACCGCCGTCGCCAACAACTTCCGCGAGGTCACGAGTCGCGAGCCGGTGTACAGCGGCCGGATGGGCGCCGCGGACACGCGCTACCTCATCCGTCACGGCGGCACGCCCACGGTGATCTTCGGCCCCGGCGTCACGGCCCAGATGCACGCCACCAACGAATGGCTGCCCCTGGAGAACCTGGTGATCGCCACGAAGACGCTGGCGCTGACCATCCACGACTGGTGCCGATAGCCTAGCAGGCTGCTGAAAAAGGCCCATCTGCGGCGTTGGCGCGCTCGGGCGCTCGCTGCGACGTACCCGGCGTACGCCTCACTCGGCCCGTCGCGCGCCGCCTTGCACCTGGGCCTTTTTGAGCAGCCTCCGGGGAACCGGCTGCTGAGGAGGCTGCTGAAAAAGGCCCAATATCTCCCCCCGCCGCCTTGGCCGCAGCGGGTGGGGCGTTGGCGCGCTCGCGCGGCGCTGCGACGTACGGACCAAGTACGCCTCGCGCCTCGCATCGCGCGCCGCCTTGCAGCTGGACCTTTTTGAGCAGCCTGGGCGAAACCGGGTTTTTCAGCATCCTGCGAGTTCCCGGTTGCCGGTTCCCAGTTCACGGTTGGTCCCGGGAACCGGGAACGGGGAACGGGGAACATCAGGAGAGAAAAGGGTGCGGTTCAGGATCGCGGGCGAGTCGGGCCTGGTGGTGGAACTGGGCGCCGGGATCAGCGTCCGAACCAACACGCGCGTGCGGGCCCTGGGCCTGGCGTTGGAGCAGGCGGGGATCCCCGGCCTGGCCGAGGTGGTCCCCACCTACCGGTCCCTGGCCATCTACTACGACCCCATGGTCCTGGACGTGGACGAGTTGAAGGCGCGGGTCATCGAGCTGACGGGCCGCCTGGAGGACATCCCGCTCCCGCCCCCGCGGACCGTGGAACTGCCCACGGTGTACGGCGGGGTGTACGGACCGGACCTCTCGTTCGTGGCCGAGCATACCCGCCTCACGGAGGCCGAGGTGATCCGCTTGCACAGCCGTCCCCTCTATCACGTGTACGCGCTCGGCTTCACCGGGGGCTTCGCCTACCTGGGCGGCCTGCCGGCCCGCCTCGCCACGCCACGCCGGGACTCGCCCCGCCTGCGGGTGCCGGAGGGATCGGTGGGCATCGGGGGCCAGCAGACCGGTGCCCACCCCATGGAGACGCCCGGCGGCTGGCGGATCATCGGCCGGACATGCGCCCCGCTCTTCGACATCACCAAGGAGCCTCCCACGCCGGTGGAGCCGGGGGACAAGATCCGCTTCGTTCCCATCTCGGAAGCCGAATATTTGGCCCGGGGCGGGACGCCTGGCGAGCCGTTCTGATGCTGACGGTGCCCCGCCCTCGCGCCGCGCCCGCCGCGGCACGTCCCGCACCGTTGCCCGGGGGGTCCGTCCCATGAGCGGCGCGTTGGAGGCGCTGCGGCCGGGCCTCTGCTCCACGGTGCAGGATCTGGGACGCCCGGGGTTCCAGCGCTACGGCGTCCCCGCATCCGGGCCCATGGACGAGTGGGGGTTCCGGGTCGCCAACGCGCTGGTGGGGAACGCTCCGGGAAACGCTGTCCTGGAGGTGACGGCCATCGGGCCCGTGCTGCGCGTCCGCGGCGACGCCGTCCTGGCCGTCGCCGGGGCCGAGTTCGCCCTGGATCTGGACGGCCAGCCGGTGCCTCCCTTCGCCGCATTTCGCGCGCGGGACGGACAGGTCCTTACCTTTGGGGAGTGCCGATCCGGCGTGCGCGCCTACCTCTCGGCCGCGGGCGGAATGGACGTGCCCCTGGTCATGCGCAGCCGCGCCACGTGCCTCTCGGGGCGCTACGGGGGCCTGGAGGGCCGGCCGCTGCGCGCGGGGGACGTTCTACCCATCCACGGGCGCGACCCCGCGGTTGCCGACCGTCCCTTCGAGGCGCGCTTCCTGCCGAGGCGGCTGTGGCCGCGCCGCGGGTCGCCCCTCGAGGTGCGGGTGGTGATGGGGCCGCAGGACGACCTGTTCACTCCCGAGGGCGTCGCCACGTTTCTGGGCTCGGAGTACCGGGTCACCCACGACGCGGACCGAATGGGGTACCGCCTGGACGGCCCGCGGATCGCGCACCGGAAGGGCGCCGACATCGTGTCCGATGCCACCGCGCCGGGGACGGTACAGGTGCCGGGGGACGGGCGGCCCATCGTCCTCATGGGGGACCGGCAGACCACGGGCGGGTACACGAAGATCGCCGCGGTCATCCGGCCGGACATCCCGGCGCTGGCCCAGGCCCGGCCCGGGGAATGGGTGTGCTTCCGCGCGCTGAGCCTGGCGGAGGCCCATGCGGCGCTGGCGGCCTTCCTCGCCGGACTGCGGGACGTGGAGGCCGCCGTCACCGCCCCGCCGGCCCGATCCACGTTGCACGTCGCGCTGGACGGGCAGCGCCGGGCCGTCGAGGTGGAGGAGATCGCGGGCGGTTTCCTGGTGGACGTCGGCGGCCGCGAGTTCGAGGTGCTCTTCGCGACGCCAGCGGAGGTGGGGGCCGGCCCGGCAAAGGTCCAGAGTCCGGTGCCAGGCGTGGTGGCCCAGGTGCATGTGGCGCCCGGGGCCGCGGTGGTGCCTGGCGCCCGCCTGGTGACCCTCCTGGCCATGAAGCTCCAGCACGACGTGACGGCCGGTGTCGCGGGCAGGGTGGCGGCCGTACACGTGGCGCCGGGCAGCGAGGTGCAGGCCGGCGAGGCGCTCCTCGAGATCGAGCCCGCCTGACACGGCACACGAACTGTTCAGGCGTTCGACCGTTCGGTTGTTCCGGGGACCGCCCGCCCGCCGCGGGGAGTGAGGGGAACGTCCGAGCATCCGAAGCCTCGAACGGTCGAACGCGGTTGGTCCTATCGCTTGCATCCGGCCGCCCGATTCCACTATGATGCCCGCCATCCCTGACGCCGCCAGGCCGGGCTACGCTGCGCCCCCATCGAGGAGGCTCCATGGTCACCCCCCGTTGTGATCGAATCCCCCCGGTTGGATCGCCCGCGCTTCCACCATCGGCCCGACCCGGCCGGCGGCGCACCCGCATGCGCCGGGGACGCGCCACCCTGGCGGCGGCCGCACTGGCGGCCTTGGCGGTCCCCGCCGGCTGCTACAGCCTCACCGGGCAGGCGCCCAGCCCCGAGGGCCCCGGCATCCCCAAGCTCCTCACCGCCCGGTTCGAGCCGGACAGGATCCGCGTGGGCGAGGAAACCACCCTGGTGCTTACCTTCGAGGACACCGAGGGGGACGTGGTAGAGGCGAACCTGGTGCCCCGTATCGTGGACGACTTCCGCCTCATCTCCTCCACCTCGGTCATCCAGCGCAATATTCGGCGGCACATGGGTGAGGTGGTGGGGACCGTCCGCGAAACCTTCTCGTGGGAGACGCCCAGCATCCGCATGTACGACGTGTACGTGGTGGATCTGAAGGGGAACGCCAGCAACCGGATCTCCGTCCGAGTCACCGTGCGGTGAGGGGGTCCGACTGGGCGCGGGCCCTCGATCGGATCGTGGCGCCCGGCGGTCCCGGTGACCCCAGTCGCCCTCTGGCGGCCGCCCTGCGTCCCCGCCGCGGCGGCCTGTGCGCCCGGGCCGCGCTGGCACTGGCCGCCCGCGTCCGGCCAGGCGACCGCGTCTGGGTCATCACGGGGCTGGTGGTGCCCGGCGCCATCCCTCGGGGCGAGACCGACGGCCCTCCGGGCGCCGTCGTCCTGGCTCGGGCAATGGCTGCGGGGCTGGGCGCGCGCATCCTCCTGCTCGCCGAGGCCCCCGTCCTCCGGGTCGTGGCCGCGACCCTGGATGCGCTCGCATGGGCCGACCGCGATGGCCCGCCGTGGCGCCGCGGCTGTCGCACGGCCGCCTTCCCGCGCCGGTCCCGCGCTGCGGCCCTCTGGATCGGGCGGCGCTTCCGCCGCCCCCCGCAGGCCGTGGTGGCCGTGGAAAAACTCGGTCCCAACATCCGCGGCGTGGCGCACACCGCCGGCGGCCTGGACGTGACGGCGGCCCAGGCCCGGACGGACGTGCTCTTCGCCGCCGCGCGCCGGCGCGGCAGCCTCACCGTGGGCGTAGGCGATCGGGGGAATGAAGTCGGCTTCGGCGCGGCGGCGGACCGGCTGGCGGCGGCGGGGATCATCAAGGGGTGCGCCTGCCCCTGTGCCTCCACCATCGCCTGCACCGTGGAGGCGGACCGCCCCGTGGCCGCGGCGACGTCGAACTGGGGGGCCTACGGCACCGCCGCGGCGCTGGCGATCCTGCGGGGCGATCCCCGCCTGCTCCACGCGCCCGCGGCCGAGACGGCCATGCTGGAGGCGTGCGTCCGGGCCGGCGCGGTGGATGGCATCACCCGCCGCCCCACCCCCACCGTGGACGGCCTCCCCCTCGCGGCGCAGGTGGCCCTGGTCCAGAGGCTCCAGGCCCTGGTGCGCGGGGGTATCGAGGGCCGCCGTGGGTGAGCGGCCTGCCGCGGGGTGGCGCCTGCGTCCCGGCGAGCCCGTGCCCCGATGGGTTGCGGCGGCCGCCGGGGCCCGCTGGCCGCTGTGGGTCGCTTATGGGGTCTCCGCCCTGGTCTATGGCGCCCGCATTCGGGATGCGCTGCGGGCCGCCCCCCGCAGGGTACGCACCGGCCTTCTTCGGGGCCTCCGGCCGGGCGTCCGACATCTTCCTCGTGGGGACGCTGCACTGGATGGCCGTGGGAGTCAACCGGATCGCCTCCCCGCCGCGGGCGGCAGCGGCCATGGGGCTGGCCGGCCTGCACATCATCCTCTTCGTGGTGCGCGTCTACCTGGGCCCGCTCATCTGGGCCCTCGACGCCGCCGGTCGGTAGCAGGCCGCTGAAAAAGGCCCATCTGCGGCGTTGGCGCGCTCGCGCACTCGCTGCGGCGTACCCGGAGTACGCCTCACTCGGCCCTTCGCGCGCCGCCTTGCACCTGGGCCTTTTTGAGCGGCCTGTTCGGCAGCGGGTGCGGTGTTGGCGACCTTGGACACTTTCCCGCTGTCGACGGCGCGGCAGCGGTGGCCCTGCGACGTACCGGCCCGCCCGTTCCG
>DASPOZ010000385.1:0-18684 GCA_035625755.1 Candidatus Sulfotelmatobacter sp. | reverse complement strand
CCGCGTGGGCCCCTGGAGCGGGCGGGGCGCCCGGTAAAGCGCCAGGTCTCGGCGGGCGGCGTGGTGTACCGCGTCCACGAGGGCCACGTGGAGTTCGCCCTGGTCTGCCCCGCCGGCCGGTCCGTGTGGTGCCTGCCCAAGGGCATGGTGGAGGCGCACGAGAAACCCGAGGAGGCGGCCCTCCGCGAAGTGCAGGAAGAGACGGGGCTGGTGGCGCGGCCGAAAGGGTCGCTGGGGGAGATCGAGTACTGGTTCGCGGAGCGGGCCCAGGGCATCCGCATCCACAAGCGGGTGCATCACTTCCTGTTCGAGGCGGTGGGCGGCAGCCTGGCGGATCACGACCACGAAATCGGCGAGGCGCGCTGGTTCGATGCGGCGCAGGCGCAGCGGTCCCTGGCGTACGCCAACGAACGCATCATCCTGGACCGCGCCATCCAGGCCACGGCATCCCTCAACATCGATGACAAATGACCACACGTGCGGGCGCTTCGCGCCTTCGCTCCCCTCGGATGCAGACGGTGTCCGCGGCGTCCACCGTCGTTGACCATCGGTCATTCGACATCGGTCATCCCCAGGAGGGCATGGCATGGCCAAGCAGGTGATCCGCCCCACCACGGTGCACCCGGTGAAGGCCTACTCGCACGCCATCCGCAACGGTAATACCATCCACATCGCCGGGCAGGTCGCCCTGGACCCCCAAGGCAACCTGGTCGGGAAGGGCGACATCGCGGCGCAGGCCGAGCAGGTGTTCGCGAACCTGAAGGCCGTGGTGGAGGCGGCGGGCGGCGCCATGGGGAACATCGCCAAGATCACCACCTATACCACCAGCCTCGCCCACCGGCCGATCATCGCGGACGTGCGGGCCCGCTACTTCCCGGCGGACCCGCCGGCCAGCACCTTCCTGGTGATCAGCAGCCTGGCCGACCCGGGGTACCTCCTGGAAGTGGAGGCCGTCGCCGTTCTGGACTGAGCCGGCGGGCGCCCCCTCACCCGCCCCCTTGCATCTGCGTGGAGGATCCGGCCTGAATCGGCCCGGCGAGGTGTCGGGGTGACGGTGGGGGTCCTTTCGGACACGCACGGGATCCTGGAACCGGAGGTGCTCAGGATCTTCCGGGGCGTCTCGCTGATCCTCCACGGTGGCGACATCGGAACGTCCGCGGTGTTGCGGGCGCTGGAGGCCGTGGCGCCCGTGAAGGCCGTCCTCGGGAACGTGGACGACGCGCACGCCGTGGGGCGGCACCCGGCCGCGCGGGTGGAGACGGTGGGGGGCCTGCGCGTCTACATGACGCACCGGATCGGCGCCCCCGACGCGGTGCTGCCGCGGGTGGCCAGGGCCGTGGCCGCGGCGCAGGCCCGGGTGCTGGTGTTCGGCCACAGCCATCGGGCGTACAACGCGGAGCACGATGGCGTGCTGTTCTTGAACCCGGGCGGCGCCGGGCCGCGCCGGTTCGGCCTGCGGCGGTCCGTGGCGCTGCTGCACGTTCAGGGGGGCGCGCCGACGGCCGAGGTCATCACCCTGGATGGGCCCGGTACATAGCCCGGGGCGGACCCTGGCGCGCGAAGGCGGCGCGTCCGGCCCCGTGGCACACGAGAGGACGGGGAAGCCATGAGCGCGAGCAAGGACGACAAGACCCACCCAACGCGGGAGCTGGACTTCCTGGCCTTCGGGCCCCACCCGGACGATGCGGAGATCGGCTGCGGGGCGTTCCTCCTGAAGATGAAGGGGATGGGCTACGCCACCGGGATCGTGGTGCTCACGGAGGGCGACATGGGGGCCGGGACCCCCCCCGTGCGCCGCCGCGAGGCCGAGGCGGCCGCGCGGGGCCTGAAGGTGGACGTCTTCGAGGTGATGGACCTGGGGGACACGCGCGTGGCGGACACCCACGAGCAGCGCCTGCTGGTCGCCTCGATGATCCGGAAGTACCGGCCGAAGATCGTCCTGGCCCCCTACTTCGACATCATCCCTGGGCGTGGCCGGGGCCACGGAGACCACATCGCGGCCGGCAACCTGGTGACCCACGCCGCCAACTTCGCGCACCTGGAGAAGTACCCGGCCTCCGGCAAGCCCCACGCCATCCGGAAGATGATGTACTTCATGGTCTCCCCCTTCGAACGGCCCACCTTCATCGTGGAGGTGGACAAGGAGTTCCCCGAGGCCATCAAGGCCATGAGCGCCCATGAATCCCAGTTCAAGCGGACCGACCGACCCCTCTTCTTCCCCACCCGCCTGGAGGCCTTCGGGCGCTACTTCGGGGCCCTCATCGGGGCCGAGTACGGCCAGGCCTTCTTCGTGGCGGACCCCCTGAAGGTGAACGATCCCCTCAAGCTGCTGCTGGGCTGAGCCCACCGCCGCGCCCCACTTGCCGCCCTCCCGCCGCCCCGCCGTCGGGGTGCCCGGGCCGTTCCCGGCGAAGCTCCCGCGTTGACGACCGCCGTTCTCTCCTCTAAGGTGCTTGGCGCTGGGATCCCGCACCGAGGGGAAGGAGCCGGCAATGGGGAAAATGCCGGGATGGATGACGGCCTGGGCGCTGGTGGCGGCGGGGGCCGGGTGGGCGGACGCGCAGACGGGCCTCATCCCGACGCCTCCCGGCAATGTAAGGGTCACGGTGGAGTTCCGGCAGGCGGGGCAGAGCCTGCAGGGCGGCACCATCGTGCAGGGCACCGGGCCGGGCGGCACCTTCGTGCAGGGGGGGCCGCGGGGGACGCGCGGGTCGGCCCAGGTCCAGCTCCAGGAGACTCAACGGATCACGCGGCGAAACGTGGGGTCCTTCCTGCTCATCCAGGACGGCGGCGAGGGCAGCATCACCGTCGCCGACCAGGCGGCCGAAGTCGTCTGGTTCCAGCAGTACGCCCTCGGGCGCAACTACATCACCCCCGGGGTGGTCTTCCGGAACGTGGGGACGTCCTTCATCGTCCGCCCCACCATCCTGCCGAACCGGCGGGTCCGGCTCCGGATCACGCCACAGCTCAGCTACCGGAGCGACACGGACAGCGGCACCATCGAGCTGGTGGAGGCGAGCACGGAAGTGGTGGTGCCCAGCGGGCAACCCATCAGCATCGGGGGGAGCGAGGGCAGCGCCGAGGTGGTGCGCCAGTTCCTCCTCGGCTACGAGCGGGCCAACCGCGCCAGCCAGGTCAGCATCGTCCTGACCGCCGAGACCCCCTGACAGGCTGCTGAAAAAGGCCCATGTGCGGCGTTGGCGCGCTCGGGCACTCCCTGCGGCGTACCCGGCGTGCGCCTCAGTCGGCCCATCGCGCGCCGCCTTGCATCTGGACCTTTTTGAGCAGCCTGGACACCAGCAGATTTTTCAGCAGGCTGCTCAGGCCGGGGATTGCAGGGAAGCCAGGGAGGAGGTTAGTGGGGAGGGACGTAGGAGGCGGCGATGAGACGCACGGCCTCCTCGGGCGAGTCCACCGAGCGGAACAGCCCCAGGTCCTCGGGCGAGATGTACTTCCGGTCCAGCACGGTGTCGCGCAGCCAGTCCAGCATGCCCTTCCAGTAGCCGTTGCCCACCAGGATCACCGGCACCGGCTTGATCTTGTTCGTCTGCACCAGCGCCAGCACCTCGAAAAGCTCGTCCAGCGTGCCATACCCGCCGGGCAGGATCGCCAGGGCCACGGAGTACTTCACGAACATCACCTTCCGCACGAAGAAGTGGCGGAAGCTGATGAGGCGCTGCACGTAGGGGTTCGGCCGCTGCTCCTCGGGCAGTTCGATGTTGAGCCCGATGGAGACGCCGCCGGCCTCCAGGGCCCCCTTGTTCGCCGCCTCCATCACCCCCGACCCGGCCCCGGTGATCACGGAGAACCCGTGCTCCGCGAGCAGGCGGCCCAGCGTCTCCGCCCTGGCGTAGTGCTCGTCCCCGGGCCGGGTCCGGTGGGAGCCGAAGACGGCGACGGCCGGCGGCACCTGGGACAGGGCCTCGAAGCCCTCCACGAACTCGGCCATGATGCGGAAGACACGCCAGGGCTCGGCCGAGGACGGCTCATCCAACGGAAATTTCCCGTCCACCTCGTTCCCTCGTGATCTCGCGGCCATGGGGTCGAATATTCCCGAAATCATTGCCTAGTTTAGCACCTCTCGCGGAGCCGTGCACCCGCCTCAGGGAGTTATAGACCAAGTCGTAGCAAGGAACGGGCCCAAAGGGGTGTCCGGGGATCGGGCGGGCCCTCTGAGGGCGAAGCCCGGCAAAGGCCGCGAGAGGGCGCCCAAGCGCTGGCCACGGGTGTTCCTGAAAACCGCACTCCTCCGCAGGCTGCTCAAAAAGGTCCAGGTGCAAGGCGGCGGGCGAAGGGCCGACTGAGGCGTACTCCGGGTACGCCGCAGGGAGCGCCCGAGCGCGCCAACGCACCACCCGCTGCCGGTCTGTCGGCAGCGGGCAGAGATGCTGGGCCTTTTTCAGCAGCCTGCTAGGCCTCGTGGGAGTGGTCGGGGCGCAGGGCCAGCAGCCGCATGCCATTCGCCGTCACCAGCACCGAGGCGCCCATGTCCCCCAGCACCGCCAACCAGAGCGTGAGCCAGCCGGGGAAGACGGCGGCGATGGCCACGACCTTGATGAGCAGGGCCAAGCCGATGTTCTGCCGGATCACGCGGAGGGTGGCGCGCCCGAGGCGCATCAGGAAGGGGAGCCGGCCCAGGTCGTCGGCCATGAGGGCGACGTCGGCGGTCTCCAGGGCCACATCGCTGCCGGCCGCGCCCATGGCCACGCCCACGCTGGCGGCGGCCAGGGCCGGCGCGTCGTTCACGCCGTCCCCCACCATGGCCACGTCGCCGAAGCGGGCGCGCAACTCGCGCACGGCGGCCACCTTCTGCTCCGGCAGCAGGTCGGCCCGCACCTCGTCGGCCCCCAGGGCCGTGGCCATGGCGCGGGCCGTGGCGGCATTGTCCCCGGTGAGGAGGGAGACGTGGGCGATCCCGGCCTGCCGCATCCCGGCCACGGCGGCGCGGCTCTGCGCGCGCAGGCTGTCCGCGATGGCGATCACGCCCAGGATGCCTTCGAGGCCGCCCACCAGCATGGCGGTCTTCCCCTGCGCGGCCAGGCCGGCGGCCACGCGGAAGGCGGGGGCGGACGCCTGCCCCAACTCCCCGAAGAGGCGCGCGTTGCCCACGTAGAGCGTCCGGCCCTCCACCGAGGCCCGCGCCCCTTTTCCCGGGAGGGCGGTGAGGTCCCGCGCCTCCGGCATCGCCAGGCTGCGCCGGTGGGCCGCCTCCACAATGGCCCGGGCCAGCGGATGCTCGGAGCGGGACTCCACGGCCGCCGCGAGGGCGAGGAGCCGGTCCGCCGTCGTGCCGTCTGCGGGCAGCACGTCCGTCACCGCCGGGCGCCCCTGGGTCACCGTCCCGGTCTTGTCCAGGGCCACGGCGCGCAGGCGCCCCAACTCCTCCAGGTAGGCACCGCCCTTGATCAACACCCCCCGGCGGGCCGCGTTGGCGATGGCCGAGACGATGGAGACGGGCGTGGAGACCACCAGGGCGCAGGGGCACGAGACCACCAGGAGCGCCAGCCCACGATAGATCCAGGGGCCCCAGTGACTGCCCAGGAGAAGGGGCGGGCCCACGGCCACCCCCACCGCCAGGGCCAGCACGGCCGGCGTGTAGTAGCGCGCGAACCGATCCACGAACTGCTGGGCCGGGGCGCGCTGGGCCTGGGCCTCCTCCACCAGGTGGATGATGCGCGCCAGGGTGGTGTCCGCCACCGGGCGCGTCACCTCCACCTCCAGGGCCCCGTGGCCGTTCAGCGTGCCGGCGTACACCGGATCCCCGGGGAGCTTGTCGGCCGGGAGCGATTCCCCGGTGATGGGGGACTGGTCCACGGCCGAGGCACCGCTCCGTACCACCCCGTCCGCGGCGATTTTCTCGCCGGGGTACACCAGGAGGAGGTCCCGCACCCGCAGGGCCTCCGCCGGCACCACGCGCTCCGCGCCGTCCCGGCGCACGCGGGCCTCGCGCGGCGCCAGGCCCACCAGCGCCCGGAGGGAGCGGCGGGCCCGGTCCATGGTGTAGGCCTCCAGGGAGTTGGATACGGCGTAGAGGAAGGCCACGGCGGCGCCCTCCTCCCACTGGCCGATGGCCGCGGCGCCCATCACCGCCCCCGTCATCATGACGTTCATGTCGAACTGCACGCGGGGCAGGGCCAGCAGGCCACGCCGGATGGTGGTGTAGCCGCCCACCAGGATGGTGGCGGCGAAGAGGGGCACGGTGACCCGCGCGGGCGCGCCGGCCCACCCGGCCGCCCAGCCGGCCAGCAGGCCCAGGCCCGCCAGGGTCGCGCGGAGGGCGTTGGCCCGGCGGATCCACGAGCGCGGCGCCTCGAACGGCACCCCCTCGGGGCGGGCCACCACGCCGTCGTGTGCCACGGCCTCGCGGATGACGGCCCTGGCATCGAATCGGCCCTCCACCGTGAGCGTGGAGGCGGCGAAATTCAGGGCGGCCCGGGTGACCCCCGGGAGGCCCGCCACGGCGCGTTCGAGCCGGGCGGCGCAGTGGCTTCAGGTGAGGCCGGCCAGGCGGAAGCGGACGGTCGGGCTAGCGGCGGCGGGCCCTGCGGGGGAGCTCATAGCGGGTGCACTGGTACACGTGGTCGCCCACCCGGCCGAGGATCGCCTCGGCATGTTCCAGGATGACCACGGCGTCCTTGTGGGCGATCTCGTAGAACACGAAGCGGCCCTGGCGGGCCCGGCTCACCAGGCCGCAGTCCTGCAGGCAGGCCAGGTGGGCCGACACGTTGGGCTGGGAGAGGCCGGTGCGCCGCACCAGGTCCGAGACGCAGCGCCGCCCCTCCCGCAGCTCCTCCAGCACGGCGAGGCGCGAGGGGTCGGCCAGGCCCCGGAACAGCTTGGCCTTAAGCTGGATGTCCGGCAGGCGGGGCATCGCGCTCCTATCAGGCTGCTGAAAAAGGCCCATCTGCGGCGTTGGCCCGCTCGGGCACTCGCTGCGGCGTACTCGGAGTACGCCTCCGACCCACCTTCGGTGGGTACCCCGCCGTCGCGCGCCGCCTTGCATCTGGACCTTTTTGAGCAGCCTGGGCAAAGGCGAGTTTCTCAGTACGCTGCTCATCCATAATCAGATAAACATACAATACTATAGTCGCCAGACGGCATCAAGCCCTGGCGCGGAGGGTGCGGTCGAAGTGCGGTTGGCTCCAGGAACGCGTCGGGCGAAGGGGGTGGGGCTCAGTTGTGCTCTGCCGGTCCGGCCTCGGGCGGGTCGGGCTCGGCCGCCCGGTCCAGCTCCAGGGCGATCAGGCCGGGCGCGAACTCGCGGGCCTCGTACCGGGCGATCCGGTTCATCTGGCCCACGATGCGCTGGATGCGGAGGCCGCTCTCCAGGATCGGCTCGATCCGCCGCCGCCCGGGATGGTCCTCCGGCAGTTCCTGGGCCAGCATGTGGGCGTTGAGGGTCATGACGTTCACCGGGTTCAAGATCCGGTCCGCCGCCGTGCGGGCCAGGGCCAGCACGGCCTCCAGCTGGCCTTTCTCCCGGTCGGCCGCCACCAGGCGCGCGTTCTCCAGGGCGATGGCGGCCATGTCGGCGAAGCTCCAGAGGAGCGTCACCTCGTCCTCGGCGAAGGTGCTCCCCCGGGGCCCGTAGATCGCCAGGACGCCCACGAAGCTCTGGCCCGTCTCCACCGGGACGCCCAGCATCGCCCCGATCCCCGCCGGCCCGGCCAGGGCGGCGAGCGCCGGCGGGATGAACAGCGAGGGGTCGGCCAGGAGATCAGATGTCAGGGCGGGCGTGCGTTCCCGCATCACACGCCCCACGATCCCCTCGCCCGGCGGGATGAGGAGCCCCGCCAGGGCGGCCGGGTCGAACCCCGCCTGCGCCCGCGGCCGTACCCCCTCGTCCTCCGGGGCGCCCGCCTCGCGCGACCACAGGATGCAGTGCGAGACGCCCATCAGCTCGCCGGCCTTGTGGACGATGAGGTCCAGTGCCGTCTCCGTGTCCAGGGAGGAGGCCAGGGCCTTGCTCACCTCGAACAGCGCGCGGATCTGGAAGAGGCTCCTCTGGCTGGCGGCCAGAAGGCGGGCGTTCTCCACGGCGATGCCCACCTGCAGGGCGAAGGCCGAGAGGAGGTCGGCCTCCTCGGGCGTGAAGCCTGCACCGGCCCCCCGGTACACGGCGACCACGCCGATGGCCCGCCCGCCGACGATCAGGGGGGCCGCCAGGATCGCCCGGATGCTGTTGGCGGCCATCAGGGCGCGCGTGGCGTCCGTGAGCGCGAAGCGGGGATCGGCCAGGATGTCGCCGGTCCAGAGGGTCTGGCCCTCCGCGATCGCCATGCCGCCGATGGATTCCCGCGGGCCGAGCCGGAGCGCCCGGAAGGCCTCCTCCGGCAGGCCGCGGGCCCGGAGGCACTGCAGCAGCAGGCCGCCGCCGGGTTCTGGCTCCGCCAGGAACAGCCCGGCGCGCTCCACCTCCAGGAGGGTGCAGGCCTTCTCCACCACCAGGCCCATGAGCTGGTCGGGATCCATGGAGGCGGAGATGGCCTGGCCCACCTCGTAGAGCGCCCAGAGGCGCTGGGCCCAGGGGTCCGTCTGTCCCTGCCCTTGCCCGGGGTCGTGCGGGGATGCTGGCACCGGAGCCTCCCGGCCCCCAGCGGGGGCGCCGCCAGCGGTGGCGACGCGGGGGAACGCTACCCGTACAGGATCTCGGAGTACAACTCGGGGCGCACCATGGCCTCCACCACCGTGGGGCCGTCCGCGGCGCGGGCCCATTGGAGGGCGGCGCGGAAGTCGGCCGGCGTGCGCGCGGCGCGGCAGGGAACCCCGAAGTACTGGTCCGGGGGCGTGTAGTTCGTTTCCCCGAGCTGCACGCCGGTGAGGCCGTATTTCCGGCGCTCCTGCTTCACCTTGATGAGGGCCAGCCAGTTGTCGTTGAGGACGACGAAGAGGACCTTGCGGCCCAGGCGCCGCGCCGTGGCCATCTCGCCGGCCATCATGAGCAGGCAGCCGTCCCCCATGACGCAGGCGACCTCCCTGTCCGGGCAGGCCAGCTTGGCGGCCAGGGCGGCCGGGATGCCGTAGCCCATGGAGGACCAGCCGTTGGAGACGAGGAGCGTCCGGGGCAGGTAGGTGCGCCACTGGGTGGCCACCAGGTGGGTGTGGGCCCCCACGTCGCAGGTGACGATGGCGTCCCGCGGCAGGGCCTGGCGCAGCAGGTCCAGGGCCTCCCAGGGCTGGAAGCCGTCGCCGGGGGCGAGGCGGAGGCTGGCCTCCAGGTGGGCGCGGAAGGCGGCGAGTTCGTCGCCCTTCCAGTGGTGGGGCCGCGGCGGCAGCGTCTCCAGACCCACCAGCGTGGAGGCCAGGTCCCCCACCACCTGGTGGGCCACGTTCACGGTCCCATCCACATCGGCCGGCTCGCCGTCCAGGTGGACCAGGGGGACCTTGGGCATCCACTCCTCGTAGTTGATCTCCACCGGGTCGTAGCCGATGCCGATCACCAGGTCCGCCCGGGCCAGGAAGGTCTCCACGGTCTTCCGGCGGGCCCGCCCGATCACTCCGGCCCAGAGGGGATGGTCCTCGGGCACCGCCCCCTTGGCCATCATGGTGGTGACGAAGGGCAGGTTCTGCCGCTCCAGGAAGCGGCGCAGCGCCTCCAGTTGGCCGCTGCGGAAGACGCCGAAGCCGATGGCGGCCACGGGGCGCCGGGCCTGCTGCAGCGCGCGCCCCACGCCGGCCAGGGCCAGGACCCCCGTGAGAGGAAGCAGGGCGGCGCCGGCCACGGTGAGGTCCCGCAGGGGCTCGGCGGGGGCGGCCAGGGCCACGTCCTCCGGCAGGTCCAGGTGCACCGGCCCCGGCGGCTCGGCGCACGCCAGGCGCATGGCCTCGCGCACGGTGGCGGTCACCCGGCCCGGCTCCGCCATGAAGGTCGCCTTGGTGAGGGGGCGGAAGAGGTCTTGCTGGTCGATGCGCATCTGGACGCGGCGCTTGAGCTGCGCCGCCGGGACCTGGCCGGTGATGGCCAGGACGGGCGATCGGTCGAGCCAGGCGTTGCCCACGCCGGTGGTCATGTTGGTGGCGCCGGGGCCGAGGGTGGCCAGGCACGCGCCGGGGATGCCGGTGAGGCGCCCCATCACATCGGCCATGAAGCCGGCGGCGCCCTCGTGGCTCACCAGCACGTACTCGATCCCGGCCCGGCGCATGGCCTCGATGAGCGGCAGCACCTGCCCGCTGGGGATGCCGAAGCAGTAGCGCACGCCGGCCTCCCGCAACGTGCGGGCGATGAGGTCCGCGTTGGTGAGGCCCTGGGACTGGGCGGTGGGTTCCATGCCGCTCCTCGGTGTTCCCGCTTCGCAGTTCCCGATTCCCGGTTCGAGTCTGGCCGGCCCGGCGCGCCGGCCGACCGGGAAGCGAAAACCGGAAACCGGGAACAGTGGTCCGCGTTTAGTGGGCGCGGAAAAGATTAATGAGGTCTTTCAGCAGGGCGGCGGCGGCGCCGCGCGGGTCCGACTTGCCGCCCATCACCGTGACCCGGTCCATGGTGTCCGTGTGGTAGGTGATGGCCTTCTCGGAGCCGTGCACGCCGGCCAGCGGGTGGTCCAGGGGGAGGGCCACCGGCCCCACCGAGGCCACGAGGCCGGCACCCTCGCGGGCGGCCCGGCCGATGAGCTTGATGACGGCGCCGGCCCCTTTCGCGCGGGCGATGGCCTTGGGCGTGACCCGCGTGATCCCCTCCACCCGGACGCGCTCCGGCGTGAAATCGGCCCCCAGCACGGTGTTGGCGATGATCACCACCTTGTTGGCCGTGTCGTGCCCCTCCACGTCGAGGCTGGGGTCCGGCTCGGCGATGCCCAGGCGCTGTGCCTCGGCCAGGGCCTCGGCGTAGGCCGCCCCGTCCGCCGCCATGCGTGTGAGGATGTAGTTGGTGGTGCCGTTCAGGATGCCCTCGAAGCCGGCCACGCGGGCGCCGGCCAGCGCCACCTGCCCCACGTCCAGCGTGGGCAGCGCGGCGGCGGCCGCGGCGCTCACCTTCAGGGCCGCGCCGCGGCGGGCGGCCAGGGCCCGCAGCTCGGCGTGGTGGCGCAGGAACGGGCCCTTGGTGGCGCTCACCACGTGCAGGCCGCGGCCCAGGGCCAGGCGCACGTGGGTGAGGGCCGGCTCGCCGTCCTGGATATTGGTGGGCGTGGTCTCCACCAGCACGTCGGCCGCCATCCCCTCGATCGCCTGCCGCCCGGACCACCCGGGCCGGCCCACGCCGGGGAAGGCGCCGAGGGATCGCTTCGCCTCGAAGTGGACGGCCAGGTCCTCCAAGGGCAGGCCGCCGCTGGCCCCGGCCCCGTCGGGGAGGCAGGCGGAGCCGTCCAGGTCCGCCACGGCCACCACGCGAAGGTCGAGGCCGTAAGTCTCGCGCAGGAGGGCGGCCCGGTCCAGCAGCAGGCGGGCGAAGGCGCGTCCCACGCGGCCGAAGCCGCAGAGGATCAGGCGGGGCCTCGCCATCTCCACGGTCACTCCGCCTTTGCGGGCCGCGCCAGCGGCGCCCGCGGGATCGCCACCAGGCCGACGGCGCAGGCCGCGGCCAGCAGCACGCCCGAAGAGAGCAGGGGCACGTGGATGCCGAAGTGACCGAAGCTGAAACCGCCCCAGGCTGGGCCCAGGATCATGGCCAGGCTGGAAAGCGACTGGCTGACCCCCAGGACGCCGCCCTGGGTGTCGGCCGCCCCCGTCTGCGTGATGAGGCTGGTGAGGGACGGGCTGTTCAGGCCCGCCCCCACGGCCAGGATCGCCAGGAGCCCCAGGAGGCCCCGGGTGCCGGACGCGAGGGGCACGAGGGCGAAGCCCAGGGCCATGACGAAGGTGCCCATCACCACCAGGGCGCGCTCGCCCAGGGCCCGCGTCATGCGGCCCACCAGGACCCCCTGCGTGAACGCCATGAGCACCCCGGTGTAGGCCAGGGTGAGGCCGATCTGCATGAACGAGAAGCCCAGCTGGCGCTTGAGGAAGAGCGGGAAGGTCCACTCCATGGCGGCGAAGCCGAAGCGCACCACGAACACCAGCAGCAGGAGCGGCGCCAGCCCCGGGCTCCGCAATGCCTGGAGGAGACGCTGGAGCCGGCCGGGGCGGAAGCGGCCCTCCGCCGCCTCGCCGCGCTGCAGCGATTCGGGAAGGCTGCAATAGGCCCAGAGGCAGTTGGCGGCGGCCAGCCCGGCCGTCACCCGGGCCGGCAGGGCCGGATCGTGCCGGCTCAGGATCCCGCCGATGGCCGGCCCCAGCACGAAGCCCAGGCCGAAGGCGGCGCCGATGAGGCCCATGCCGCGGGCGCGCTCGTGCGGGGGCGTGCTGTCCGCGATGTAGGCCTGGGCCGTGGGGATGTTCCCGCTGGCGACGCCGGCCAACAGGCGGGCGGCGAACAGGGCGGCCACGGAACCCGCCAGCCCCAGGAACAGGTAGGCCGCCACGCTGGCCGCCAGGGTGCCCACGATGATGGGCCGGCGCCCCACGCGATCGGACAGGCGGCCCCAGATGGGGGCGAAGATGAACTGCGTGGCCGCGTAGGCCGTGCCCAGCAGGGCGGCCGCGAAGGGCGTCCCCCCCAGGTGCTCGGCGAAGAGGGGGAGGAAGGGGATCACGATCCCGAACCCCAGCAGGTCGATGAAGACGGTGATGAAGATGATGACGAGGGGTGATGCGGTCACGTGATTCTCCGGACGAGAGATGGGCAGGTGCCGCGGCAGGCCAACGACCTCGGAGCATACCCGAACGCGGCGCCGGAGGCAAGCGTCATCGTCGTGCCGGGGACGCTACGCCGCGAACTGAGACAGAGCGGACAGAGCCCTGCATTGCGGTCACGCCGGGAGAATGCACGCAGGGCATGTCCTTTCCGCGTCGGCCCGAGGCAGCTATAATGCCCCGGGCGAACCCGCGCGGTATGGGTCGCGAGGGTCGCGCTCTGCGTTAAGCCCGATGCAGACGGAGGAGGCTATGGTTCCGCAATCGGCTGGCGACCTGCGACGTGCGCACAGGACAATGCTGTTCATGGGCATCGCTACCCTGGCGAGCCTCCCGATTTTTCTCGTGGTGGCCGAGATGATCAGGGCCGCAAACGCGCCTTTCAAGGGACTTGCCCCCTTTCCTTGGATCGGTGTCCTCCGATATATCTTTCTGGCGCTCGCCCTCTACAATTTCCTCATGATACGGGTCATGAGAACGGGATTTCTCTCTGGCAGGTTCAAGGCCCAGGCGAGGATTTCCCTGATACGGGAGGCTTCCGACAATTTCCAACGGCTCTTCGCAGCGTCCATCGTGGCCCTGGCCCTTTCTGAGTCGGTAGCCGTGTTTGGTTTCATTCTGTTCTTGTTGGCAGGCAACTCGGCGGACCTCTACGCGTTTCTGCTGTTGAGCGCCATCTTTTTTGCATCTACTTTCCGAGGTATAGGAATTGGGAGGAGTGGATTCGGGAGCGGGAGGGGGGTCAGGCAATATGATAATCCCCGGTGGCTATCCGCAACTCGGCCTGCGGAGCGAATAACGGGCGTGAGAGGTGCGTCCAAGCCCGATATAGGGGCTGCGCCTCAGCCGACATCGAGGGCGGGCTCGGGGGGCTCGCCGGAGCCGGCGGGGTCATCGGTGAGGGAGACGTTGGGCATCCAGAGGGAGATCAGGAAGGCCCCTACGGAGCAGACGAGGCCGAAGAGGAACGCGCTGTGCAGGCCCGCCGCCAGGAGCGGTGCCGCCGAGGGGTCGGCCCCGGAGATGGCGAGGCCGGGCGCCTCGGCCACATGGCCCCGGGGGCCGGCGGATAACATGTGGCTGGCGATGTCCGGCGGCAGGTGGCTGGCCAGGATCGCACCCATGATGGTGATCCCCACGGTGGCGCCGATGTTGCGGAAGAAGAACGGCGTCGAGGAGACGGCCCCCAGGTGCTCGCGCCGTGCGGCCGCCTGTACGGCCACGATGGACGTGATGGTGAAGACGCCCATCCCCATGCCCATGGGGATCAGGCTGAGGCCGGCCACGACCAGCGGCGTGGTGGCCCCCCAGCGCATGACCAACCCGTAGCCCACGGTGATGAGAATCGTTCCCCCTACGATCATGCGGCGGAAGCCGAGCCGGTTCAGGTACCGCCCCAGGAACCCGCTTCCCGAGGTCCACGAGAGGATCAGCCCCATCATCACGGACCCGGCGGCCGTGGCCGAACGCCCCAGGACCCCCTGCACGAAGAGGGGCAGGAAGGAGATGGCCCCGAACATGGCCATCCCGGCGAGCACCCCGCTGGCGATGGAAACGGAGAAGAGGCGGCTCCGGAAGAGGGACAGGGGGAGCATCGGGTCGCCGCTTCGGCATTCCACGACGACGAACCCGGCCCCCAGGAGCAGCGAGGCGAGCAGCAGCCCGCCGGCGAAAGCATCGGCGAGGGACCTGCCCCCGCCCAGCTCCAGGCATCCCAACTGGAGGGCCACGATGCAGGTGAACATGGTGGCGGCGCCGGCATAATCCACGCGGCCGGGGGTGCCGGCGTGCAGCGTGCCCCGCAACCCCCGGGCGATCATCACAGCCGCCGCCACCCCCAGCGGGACGTTCACCAGGAAGGCCCAGCGCCAACCCAGGTAATCGGCGAAGAGGCCGCCGGCCATGGGGCCCACCAGGCTGGCGATCCCCCACGTGGAGGCCAGGAATCCCTGCATCCGCGCCCGCTCGCGCGGCGGGAAGATCTCGCCGAAGATGGCCTGGGAGAGGGCGAAGATCCCGCCCCCGCCCACCCCCTGGATGGCGCGGGCGATGATGAGGTGGAGGATGGAATGGGCCATGCCGCACAGGGCGGACCCGGCGGTGAAGATCCCCACGGCGACGAGGAAAAGGGTGCGGCGGCCGTACAGGTCCGAGAGGCGGCCCAGCACGGGCATGGCGGCCGTGACCGTGAGGGTGTAAATGGCGAAGACCCAGGCGTAGAGGTGCAGGCCGCCGAGGCTGGCGATCACGGTGGGCATGGCGGTGCCCACCAGGGTGGCATCCAGGGCGCCCAGGAACATCGCGGTGGAGACGGGGAGGACCACCAGGAGCTTGGTTCGATCCATGCGTGCTTCCTTGGGGGAGGAGCCGCCGCATGGCGGTGGCCCGCGGGCGCGTCCCGGCGATGCGGCGTGGCGGGACGCCGCCCGCAGGGCCGCCGGCGGGGGACAGGCGGTGAACATAGGTCGCCATCCAGCCCCTGTCAACCGGCCAGCGGGACGGCCGCGGGACGGCGCGGCGGCCTCCAGCGGGCTGCCGGAGGAGGCTCAGCATGTCCCCACCCTGACGACACGGCGGCAGCCGGTGGGGCGTTGGCGCGCTCGAGCTTCGCTCCCGGCCGTCCTGCGTCCGGACCTTTTTGTCCGCCCCTGGCAGGTATGAGCGGCCCGGGCGGGGGGCGGTTCTTCGGCGACCCGGCAAAGCGCGCCGGCGGCTTGACGCGGCGGGACGAGGGTATGTACCTTACGTGCGGCCACGGGGCCCTGCCGCCGGGACGCGCCGGGTTCGGCGGGGTCCCACACCATGTGCGAGGGAGGGTGACTGTATGAACGGGTGCAATCTCTGGCAACGCGCGATCCCCGCGCTCCTCGTGGCCGTCCTGGGCGTGGCCCTGGCGGCTCCGCCGCTGGGGGCCGCCCAGGAGGAGCGGGAGCGGAAGGACCGTCCGGAGCGCGGGATCGGGGTCTCCACCGAGTACTCCGAGGTCGTGGTCCCGGTGGGGGAGACGGTGCGGATGGACCTCACCGTAGAGAACAAGGGCCGCAGGGATGAGACCGTCGCCCTGAAGTTCACGTCCCTGCCCAAGGGATGGAAAACCTCTCTCAAGGGGGGCAGCTTCACCGTGGAGGGGGTCTCGGTGCCCGACGGGAAGACCCGCACCCTCACCTTCACTGCCGAGCCGGAGAAGGGCGTGGGCCCCGGGACCTACACCTTCGGCATCGAGGGTACCACCGCCGACGGGGCGCTGAGGGCGGACCAGACCATCAAGATCACCACGCGCGAGCGGAGCCGGCTGGGCGCCGCGGACCTTCAGGTGACCACCTCCTACCCCGTCCTCCGCGGGCAGAGCGACGCCAAGTTCGAGTTCTCCCTGGACGTGGCCAACAAGAGCGACGCCGACCGCAACTTCAACCTCGCCTCCCAGGCCCCGCCCAAGTGGGAGATCAACTTCAAGCCGGGCTACGAGTCGAAGCAGATCTCCAGCCTGCGGATCAAGGGGGGCCAGAGCCAGACGGTGGCGGTGGAGGTGACGCCGCCCAAGGAGGCCACGGCCGGCGAGTATCCCATCCTGGTGCAGATCAGCTCCGGCGAGTCCCGCGTGGAGAGCAAGCTCACGGTGGCCCTCACCGGCATCTACAAGCTGGACGCGGTCACCGGCAACGGGCTCCTCTCCGCCGACGCGGTCACGGGCAAGCCGACCTCGCTCTCCCTCCTGGTCCGCAACACGGGCTCGGCGCCGAACCGCAATATCGGCCTGTCGTCCTTCAAACCCGAGAACTGGAAGGTGGAGTTCAAGCCCGAGAAGATCGAGGCCCTGGAGCCGGGCGCCACCAAGCAGGTCGATGTGGCCATCACGCCGGCGGCCAGCGCCCTGGTGGGCGACTACTCGGTGAGCCTCTCGGCCGACGGCGAGAAGGGCAGCAGCAAGAACGTCGAAGTTCGCGTCACCGTCACGGCCCCCACCGCCTGGGGCTGGATCGGGGTGGCCATCATCGCCGTGGTGATCTGTGGGATGGGCGGCCTGTTCCTCTGGCTCGGGCGCCGCTAAATCCCCCCTCCGCCCCCCTTTGCCAAAGGGGGGAACGGGGGGATTTGGCCCGGCCGACAGCCGAATCGAACGGCATTGGGACTAAGGAGCTGTATCCCCATGGTAGAGACAGTCGTGGAAACCCACGGCCTCACCAAGCGCTACGGGGCGCAGGTGGCGGTGAACGACCTGAACCTGCAGATCGGGCGGGGGGAGATCTTCGGCTTCCTGGGGCCGAACGGCGCCGGGAAGACCACCACCTTCCTCATGCTCCTGGGCCTCAGCGAGCCCACCGCCGGCACGGCGCGCGTCTGCGGCTGCGATCCCACCCGCGAACCCCTCAAGGTGAAGCAGGCGGTGGGGTACCTGCCGGAGAACGTTGGCTTCTACGAGGACATGACCGCCCTGGACAACCTGCGCTACGTGGGGCGGCTGAACGGCCTGCGGGACGCCGGCCTGCAGGAGAAGCTGGAGGCCGTGCTGGACCAGGTGGGCCTCAGGGACGAAGCGCGCAAGCGGGTGGGCGCCTACTCGCGGGGCATGCGCCAGCGCCTGGGCATCGCCGAGGTGCTCCTGAAGGACCCCCAGGTGGCCTTCCTGGACGAGCCCACCATCGGCCTGGACCCGGACGGCACCCAGCGGATGCTGGAGTTCATCCAGGTGCTGAGCCGCCAGAAGGGTATCACCGTCTTCTTCTCCTCGCACATGCTGGAGCAGGTGCAGCGGATCAGCGACCGGGTGGGGATCATGCTCAAGGGAACCCTGGTGGCGGCCGGCCCCATCCAGGAGCTGGCCGGGCGGAAGCTGGGGGTGGGCCAGGAGCGATACACGCTGGAAGAGATCTACATGCGCTACTTCCGCGAGGAACAGGGGGAGGCCGCAGCCGCCGGCCGCCCGAAACGGTGAACCGCCCAGACGCCAAGGCCGCCAAGGCCGATGGCCGCGTCTCATAAGGGTCTATCCCAAAACCTCGAACTCCGAGCGCTTAGGGGGTCATGCCCCGGTGCCGCCCGCAGGCGCGAGCATCGAGGCCCATCCGATTGCGCCGGGGCCCCAGCCTGCTGGGGAAGGCCCTACAGCAGGAGATGACGGGCCCGCGGAGCGCCGAGGACGGGGCCGGGGCTGGCCCCCGTCACGGGTCACTGAAGGGTTTTGGGATAGGCCCTAAGGATGCAAGAAAGCCGGATTTTGTGCAGGCTGCTCAAAAAGGTCCAGATGCAAGGCGGCGTGCGATGGGCCGAGTGAGGCGTACTCCGGGTACGCCGCAGCGAGCGCGCGAGCGCGCCAACGCCGCAGATGGGCCTTTTTCAGCAGCCTGCTAGGGAGGAACGAGCGTGCGCGGGTTGCTCGCCGTCTACCGCAAGGAACTGGAGGACCACTTCAGCAGCGTCCGGTTCACGCTGCTGATGACCCTGATCCTCATGGTCGGCCTGGTCACGGCCTACATGGTGGGGAGCGGCATGCGCAGAGAGCTGGAGGGGATGACGCGGCCCTCCCTGCTGTTCCTCTATCTCTTCACGCTGACCGGACCGCTCTTCTCGCTGGTCCAGTTCATCGCCTTCTTCGGCCCCCTCATCGGCATGGTGCTGGGGTTCGATGCCATCAACCGCGAGCGGGCCAACCGGACGCTCAGCAAGGTCCTTTCGCAGCCCATCTACCGGGACGCCGTGATCAACGGCAAGTTCCTGGCGGGGGTGACCACCATCGCCGTCATGCTGCTGGCGATCCTCCTCCTGATCTCGGGCCTGGGGCTCCGGGTGCTGGGTGTGGTGCCGGGGTGGGAGGAGGTGACGCGCCTGGCCGTGTACCTGGTCATCAGCGTCGTCTACATCGGCTTCTGGCTGGGGGTGGCCATCCTCTTCTCGGTGATCTTCCGGGGCATCGCCACGTCGGCATTGGCCACGGTGGCCCTCTGGATCTTCTTCGCCTTCTTCTGGTCCCTGGGCGCCAGCCTCATCGCGAACGCCATCTCCCCGCTGCCCCCGGGCACC
>DASPOZ010000384.1:0-6752 GCA_035625755.1 Candidatus Sulfotelmatobacter sp. | reverse complement strand
GAAGTGGGGCGAGCGAATCCGCGTGGGTGGCTAACGAAGCGCGTGCACCCGCTGGCGCCCAGGACGCGCCGCAGCTGATTCGCGGCGTTATCCGCATGGAAATGATGTGACTCCGGCTTCGGATGAGCAACTGGAAGTATGGCCATGGCCGTGAAGCGGATCGCCTTTCTCGTGTTCCCGCGGCTCACCTTGCTGGATTTCGTCGGCGGCTATGACGCCCTGCGGCGCGTGGCCCTCATGGGGGTCGACCCCGAGGTCACGCACCGGGTCATCGGGACCGAGCGAGAGGTCGCGGAGGAGTCGGGGCTGGCGGTGAAGCCGGACGCCGTGTACGAGGACCTGGCGGGGTTCGACCTGCTCTACGTCCCGGGCGGGATGGGCACGCGGACGCTGGTGAACGACACGCGGCTCATCGCCTACCTGAAGACGTGGGGCACCGGGCGGCCCATCGTCTCCGTATGCACCGGCGCCCTGCTGCTGGGCGCGGCGGGCTACCTGCAGGGTCGGCGGGCCACTACCCACCACGGGGCCTACGATCTTCTCCGCCCCTGCTGCGCCGAGGTGGTGACGGACCGGCGCATCGTGGATGAGGGGCAGGTGGTCACGGCGGGCGGCGTCTCGTCCTCGCTGGACCTGGGGCTCTACCTGGTCGAACGATTCTGGGGCCGCGCCGCCCGCGAGAAGATCGCCGCCCAGATGGCGTACCGCGCCTACTCGCCACTCTAACCCTCCTGCCTTTTCGTTCCTTTCCTGCCAGGATGGTCGCGCCCGTTGACAAGGGAGGCCCCCCGGCGTAGATTAACCTCACCAACAGGTCCCCTCGGGTGACCCGGCGGCCCCGTCCCATGCCGGACGGCCCGTGCCCGTACCAGCCAGGCGCGGCTGGGAGTTTCCGGCTCCCGATCCCGCCTCTCCGCCGCCCCGGCGCCGGTTCCCCGTCCGAACCACCAAGTGGCCTCGTTTCGCCCCTCGTGCCCTTGCCGCGCCGGCCCGTGCGGCCCCGCACGGCATGGAGAGCCCCATGGTGGACTTCCACATCAACGGCCGGCCCGCCCGCACCGCCGCCGCCCCCGCCACGCCCCTCATCAGTGTCCTGCGGGACGAGATGCACCTCACCGGCACCAAGCTGGGCTGCGACGACGGCCGCTGCGGCACCTGCATGGTGCTGGTGAACGGGCGGGTGGCCCGCGCCTGCCGGACCCCGGTGGGCGAGGTGGCCGGGGCCAGCGTCCTCACCATCGAAGGCCTGGGCACGCCCGAACGCCTGCATCCGCTCCAGCGGGCCTTCGTGGAGACGGGGGCCATCCAGTGCGGCTTCTGCGCGCCGGGCATGATCGTGGCGGCCAAGGGGCTGCTGGACGCGGATCCCCGCCCCAGCCGCGCCGCCATCGTGAAGGCGCTGGGGGCCGATTACTGCCGCTGCACCGGCTACGCGACGATCTTCGAGGCCGTGGAGCGGGCCGCGGCCGTCCTGCGGGGCGAGCCCGTGCCGCCCCCCGCCCTGCCCCTGGCCGAAAGCTGGGACGAGATCGCCAAGGCCACCGGGCGCGCCCAGTACGGCGCGGACCTGCTCCGCCCCGGCATGCTCCACCTGAAAGTGGTGCGGAGCCCGCACGCGCACGCGCGGGTGCTCCGCCTCGATACGGGCGCGGCCGCGGCCACCCCCGGCGTCGCCGCGGTCTTCACGGCGAAGGACGTGCCGTCCAACCTGCACGGCCGCATGATGCAGGACCAGCCGGTGCTGGTGGAAGACACCGTCCGCATGCTGGGCGACCCGGTGGCGGCCGTGGCGGCCGAAACCGAATCCATCGCCGCGGCGGCGGCGGCCAAGGTGCGCGTGGAGTACGAGGTGCTGCCGCCCCTCACCTCGCCCGAGGCGTCCCTGCGGCCCGGCGCGCCGCGGCTGCATCCGCTGGGGAACGTGCTGAAGGCCCAAACCATGGGCAAGGGCGACGTGGCGGCCGGGTTCGCGCAGGCGGGCGTCGTGGTGGAGGGGTCTTACCGGACGCCGTTCAACGAGCACGCCTACCTGGAGCCCGAGGCCGGCCTGGCCTACGTGGATGAGGACGGCCGGCTGGTCCTTCACTCGGCCACGCCCCACACCCACCTGCACCAGCGCGAGGTGGCCCGCGTCCTGGGCCTGCCCCGCGACCGGGTGAAGGTGCTGCCCCTGCTGGTAGGCGGGGCCTTCGGCGGCAAGAGCGATCTCACCGTGCAGGCCCTGGTGGGCCTGGCCGCCTGGCGGCTTCGGCGCCCCGTGAAGCACGTCCTCACCCGCGAGGAGTCCTTCCAGATCAGCACCAAGCGCCATCCCTTCGCCATGCGCTGCCGCCTGGGGGCGGACGCCGCCGGCCGCCTCACCGCCCTGGAGATGGACATCCTGGCGGACGCGGGGCCCTACGCCAGCTCCAGCGAGTACGTGGTGATCAAGGGCATGGTCTCGGCCGCCGGCCCCTACGACATCCCCAACTCGCGCCTCTTCGGCCGCAGCGTGCGCACGCACAACGCCTTCGCCGGCTCCATGCGGGGGCTGGGGGCGCCGCAGACCACCTTCGCCGCCGAGTCGCAGGTGGACGAGGTGGCCCGCCGCCTGCGCATGCACCCCATCGACCTGCGCCTGAAGAACGCCCTGCGCCCCGGCTGCATCCTCCCCACCGGGTTCCAGGTGGGCGACGAGGTGGCCTACCGCGAGACCCTGGAGGCCATCCGCCCGCATTACGACGCGGCGGTGGCCCGCGCCCGCGCCGACGGGGGGGGCGGGCCCGTGCGGCGGGGCGTGGGCGTGGCGTCCATGTGGTACGGCATCGGCACCACGCTGGGCGAGCGCCCCAGCCACGCGGACGCCGCGCTCCTCCCCTCGGGCCAGATCGCCCTCCACGTGGGCGGCACGGACACCGGCCAGGGGTCGGACTTCGCCCTGCGGCGCATCGGCGCCATGGTCTTCGGCGTGCCGGTGCCCTCCGTGGTGCTGGTGCGGGGGGACACGGACCGGACGCGGGACACGGGATCGGCCACCGGCAGCCGCACCACCTTCTACATCGGCAACGCCGCCCGCATCGCCGCCGAGAACCTGCGGGGCCTAGTGCTCCAGGCGGCGGCGGAGATCCTGGAGGCGCCGGCCGAGATCCTGGAGTGCCGCGACGGGCACGTCTTCCCGCGGGAGGCGCCGGGGCGCGGCATCGGCCTGGCGGACCTGGCCCGCCGCCTCGCCCCCCGCGGCATCCACCTGAAGGCCCCGGGCACCTTCGATCCCGAGGCCTTCCCGCTGGACTCGGAGACGGGCCTCGGCAAGCCCTTCGCCACCTACGCCTCGGCGACCCACATGGCCGAGGTGGAGGTGAACCTGCGCACCGGCGCCGTGCGCGTGCGCCGCATGGTCGCCGCCCACGACGTGGGACGGGTGATCAACCCGGCCGGCGCGCGCTGCCAGGTGGAGGGGGCCATCGCCATGGGCATCGGCTTCGCCCTCAAGGAGGAGTTCGTCCCGGGGGTCACCCGCGGCTTCGCCGACTACCACATCCCCACCACGCGGGACATGCCCGAGATCGAGACCATCTTCATCGAGCGGCCCGAGCCGCGGGGCCCCTTCGGCGCCAAGGGGCTGGGCGAATGCGCCCTGCTGCCCACGGCCCCCGCCGTCCTGAACGCCGTGGCCGATGCCACGGGCGCCCGCATCTACGAACTGCCGGCCACGCGGGCGCGCATCCTGGCGGCCATCGCCGCCGCCCCCCATCCTTCTTCTTCCCTCTCCCATCATGGGAGAGGGCGAGGGTGAGGGAACCCTGACGCTGGCAGCGCTCAGTCCCCTCACCCCAGCCCTCTCCCCATGGGGAGAGGGACATGCAGAAACGCTCGAAGGAGACGTTCCGTGCTCGAATTCACGCTGAACGGAAATCCCGCCAGCACCGCCGCCGCGGGGAAGACGCCGCTCATCAGCGTCCTGCGGGACGAGCTGCACCTCACCGGCACCAAGCAGGGCTGCGACGACGGCCGCTGCGGCACCTGCATGGTGCTGGTGGATGGGCGCGTGGCCCGGGCCTGCCAGACCCCCGTGGAGGAGGTGGACGGGCGGCGCGTCCTCACCATCGAGGGAATAGGGACCGAGGATCGCCTGCATCCGCTCCAGCAGGCCTTCGTGGAGCTGGGGGCCACCCAGTGCGGCTTCTGCACCCCCGGGATCCTCATGGCGGCCAAGGCCTTCCTGGATGCCAACCCTCGCCCCACGCGGGCGGGCATGGTGAAGGCGCTGGGGGCCAACTACTGCCGCTGCACGGGGTACCAGGCCATTTTCGAGGCCGTGGAGCGGGCCGCCGCCCGCCTGCGGGGCGAGGCCGTGCCCCCGCCGCCCCTGCCCCTGCCCGAGACCTGGGCGGAGATCGCCAAGACCACGGGGCGGGCCCAGTACGGGGCGGACCTCTGGCGCGAGGGCATGCTGCACCTCAAGGTGGTGCGCAGCCCGCACGCGCACGCGCGGGTGCTCGGCGTGGACGCGGCGGACGCCCTGGCCCTCCCCGGCGTGGAGGCCGTGCTCACCGCCAAGGACGTGCCGGTGAACCGCCACGGCCGCGTGATCCAGGATGAACCCGTGCTGGCCGGCGACCGGGTGCGGATGATCGGAGACCCCGTGGCCGCCGTGGTGGCCGCCTCGGAGGACCTGGCGGCCGAGGGGGCCCGGCGCGTGCGCGTGCGCTACGAGCCGCTGCCCGCCGTCACCTCCCCCCGGGAGGCCCTCCGCGAGGGCGCCCCGCGCCTGCACGACGGGGGGAATCTTCTGGCGCACAATGTGATCCAGCGCGGCGACGCCGAGGCCGGCCTGGCCCGCGCCGCCGTCGCCGTGGAGGGCAGCTTCAACACGCCCTTCAACGAGCACGCGTACATGGAGCCGGAGGCCGGCCTGGCCTACGTGGACGAGGATGGGCGCCTGGTCCTCCACACGGGCACCAGCCACAGCCACCTGAAGCGTCTGGAGGTCTCGCGCTGCCTCGGGATACCGCCCGAGCGCGTGCGCATCATCCCGGCCCTCATGGGGGGGCACTTCGGGGGGCGGACGGACGCCCCCATGCAGTGCATCCTGGGCGTGGCCGCCTGGCGCCTGCGCCGCCCCGTACGGTGCGTGATGACCCGCGAGGAATCCTTCGCCTGCACCACCAAGCGCCATCCCTTCGAGATCCGCGGCCGCCTGGGGGCGGACGAGGGCGGCCGCATCGCCGGCCTGCGCCTGGACATGGTGGCCGACGGCGGGGCCTACGCCTCGGCCGGCCAGTACATCATCGTGCGCGCCGGCGTCTCCGGCTGTGGCCCCTACGACCTCGCCAACGTGTGGGTGGGCGGCCCGGCCGTCTACACCAACAACCCGCTGGCCGGCGCCATGCGCGGCTTCGGCGCGCCCCAATCCACCTTCGCCCTCGAGTCTTTGATGGACGATCTGGCGAGGCGGCTCGGGATGCACCCCATCGAGCTGCGCCTGAAGAACGCCCTGCGGCCGGGCGCCATGCTGGCCACCGGCTTCCGGGTGGGCGAGGAGATGGGGTACGTGGAGACCCTGGAGGCCATCCGCCCCCACTACGATGCGGCGGTGCGGCGGGCGCGCGAGGCCGGGCGGGCGGACGGGCTGAGGCGCGGCGTGGGCGTGGCGTCCATGTGGTACGGGATCGGGACGACGCTGGGCGAGAAGGCCAGCTATGCGGATACGGAGCTGCTCCCCTCGGGCCGCGTGGCCGTGCTGGCCGGCGCCACGGACGCCGGACAGGGCTCGGATTACCTGCTGCGCCGCGTGGCCGCCCAGGCCCTGGACGTGCCGCTGGAGCAGGTGGACCTGGTGCGCGGCGACACGGACCTGACGCGCGACACGAACTCCTGCACGGGCAGCCGCGTGAGCTTCTACGTGGGCAACGCCGTGCGCATCGCCGGCGGGGCGCTCCGGCGGGCCATCCTGGAGGCGGCCTCCCGCGAGATGGAGGCCCCGCCCGAGATCCTCGACATGCGGAACGGCCAGGTGGTGGCGCGGGACGCGCCGGGCCGGCGCCTCTCGCTGGTGGACTTGGCGTCGCGCCTGGAGTCGCGGGGCGTGCGGTTGCGGGAGGGCGGCACCTACGATCCCGAAACCGTGCCCCTGGACCCCGCCACCGGCATCGGCCGCCCCTATGCCACCTACGCCTCCGCCACCCAGATGGCCGAGGTGGAGGTGAACGTGCGCACGGGCGTCGTGCGCGTGCTGCGCGTGGTGGCCGCCCACGACATCGGGAAGGTGCTGAACCCGGTAGGCGCCCGGGGACAGGTGGAGGGGGCCGTGGTGATGGGGATCGGCTTCGCCTTGAAGGAGGAGTTCATTCCCGGCGTCACCCGGGGTTTCGCCGACTACCGCATCCCGACGACGCGCGACGCCCCCGAGGTGGAGGCCATCTTCATCGAGCGGCCGGACCCGGGCGGCCCCTTCGGGGCCAAGGGCCTGGGCGAGTGCGCCATGATCCCCACGGCCCCCGCCATCATCAACGCCGTCACGGACGCCATCGGCGTCCGCATCACCCAGCTTCCCGCCACCCGCGAGCGCGTCCTGGCCGCCACCGCCACCGCCGGCGCCGCCCGCTGACGCTTCCTACCACGCGGCCCGGGCCCGAAAGCCCCTCGCCCCCCTGAACCTGTCGAAGGGGGGAGAGGGCGCGGGTGAGGGGGCGCGGCGCCGACGCCCCGAAGAATGTGATCGCTGCCGCCGCGCGCTACGTCGCAGGAGGAGGGGGATGCGAGCCAAGGTG
>DASPOZ010000383.1:0-14740 GCA_035625755.1 Candidatus Sulfotelmatobacter sp. | reverse complement strand
ACCATGCCGCGGCTGCCCGCCGCCTCGGCCACCTCGCAGACCACCTGCACGCGGCGCTCCGCCGGCACCCCGGGCATGGCCGCGGGATCCGCCAGCACGCGGAAGGCGCAGGTGAGGAGGGCGTCGCCGGCCAGGATGGCCATGGCCTCCCCGTAGACCTTGTGGCAGGTGGGCCGGCCGCGGCGGAAGTCATCGTCGTCCATGGCGGGCAGGTCGTCGTGGATCAGCGAGTAGGTGTGGATCATCTCCAGCGCAGCGGCGGCCGGCAGCGCCTCCTCCGCCCCGCCCCCCGCCGCCTCGGCGGCGGCGAGGATCAGGATGGGGCGCACCCGCTTCCCCCCGGCGAATACGCTGTAGCGCATGGCCTCGTGAACGCGGGGCGGCTCCTCTGCCGCCGCCGGAAGCCACCGCTCCAGCGCCTCGTCCACCCGCCCGCGCATGGCCTCCAGATAGCGGCGGATGTCTTTGCCGAAGTCCTCAGCCATCAACCACCCGTCGCCGAGGACTGAGGCATGAGGACTGAGGACTGAGTTGGCCGGTTCGAACCTCAGTCCTCATGCCTCAGTCCTCAGTCCTGCTGTTGCCAGGTTCGAAGGGCCGCTCCTCGAGCTGGCCCTGGGCGTTCTTCATCAGGATGCTCACCTTCCGCTCGGCCTCGCTGAGGCGCCGGGAGCAGTGCCGCGTGAGCCGCACCCCTTCCTCGAAGATCCCCAGGGCCTCCTCCAGCGGAAGGTCGCCCCCCTCCAGGCGCGTCACGATGCCCTCCAGGCGCGCCAGCGCCTCCTCGAACTTGAGGTTCGCCAGGTCCTCGTCGGACGGTTTCGGCGGTGGCTTCGAGGGGCTCATGGTTCGGCGGCGGGTTCCGCCTCGGTGAGGGTGCAGAGGGCGGCGCCCCGGTGGAGGCGCACGCGCAGCCGATCGCCCGGCGCCACCTCCGCGGCGTCCTTCACGATGGTCATGGCGGGCAGGCGGTAGCAGATGCTGTAGCCGCGCCCCAGGATGGCCAGGGGGCTCAGCGAGTCCAGCACGCCGGCGGCGCGCTCCAGGCGGGCCCGCAGGCGCTCCAGGGAGCGCCCGATGCCCGCCTCGACGCGCCGGGCCAGGTCCGCCGCGCGCTCCCGCTGGCGCCGGATGCGTTCCAGGGGGCTCAACACGGCCAGCGTGCGCTCCAGGCCGCGCAACCGCTCGGCTCGGCCCTCCAGCTCGCCCGTCACGGCCGAGGCCAGGCGATCCAGCAGGTCGTCCACGCGCTGCACCAACTCGTCCTTCCGCGCCACCACCAGCTCCGCGGCGGCCGAGGGGGTGGGGGCCCGCAGGTCCGCCACGAAGTCGGCGATGGTGAAATCCGTCTCGTGCCCCACGGCCGAGATCACCGGGATCTTGGAGGCGGCGATGGCGCGGGCCACCGCCTCCTCGTTGAAGGCCCAGAGGTCCTCGATGGAGCCGCCGCCCCGCGCCACGATCAGCACGTCGAAGCCGCCCAGGCGGTTCATCGCCTGGAGCGCCTCCACGATGGCCGGCGCCGCCTCGGCCCCCTGCACCGGCACGGGATAGACCACCAGGTTGATGTCCCCGAAGCGGCGGCCCAGGACGTTGAGGATGTCCCGGATCACGGCGCCGGTGGGCGAGGTGATGACGCCGATGCGCTCCGGCAGCATGGGGATGGGGCGCTTGCGGGCGGGATCGAAGAGGCCCTCGGCCTCCAGGCGCTGCTTGAGCTGTTCGAAGGCCACCTGGAGCGCCCCCACACCCTTCGGCTCCAGGTGCTCCACGCTGATCTGGTACTCGCCGCGCCGCTCGTACACGGTGACGCGGCCGAAGGCCACCACCGCCATCCCGTCCTCCGGCCGGAAGCGCAGGAGCCGGTTCTGCCCGCGGAACATCACGGCACGGATCTGGCTGGCCTCGTCCTTCAGGGTGAAGTACATGTGGCCCGAGGTGTGATGGTGGAAGTTGGAGATCTCGCCGGACACCCAGATCCCGGTGAAGACGTCTTCCAGCGTCGCCCGGATCTCGGCCGTGAGCTCCGTCACCGTGTAGATGTGCCGCTCGTTCTCCGCCATCTTGCGGCGGTTGTAACATATGGGTTCCGCCGAGTCAAATTCCGGCGGGCACGCCCGCGAAAGCTGTGAAACCGCACGCGGGCGTGATATGAAGGGCGGCCGGAGGCGGAGTGGACGTGAGGGGTTAGGGCGGAGGCGTGACGGGGGCGGGGAAGGATTCGCGGGAGTGGGGGATCGGCTTGGCGGCCGCGGCCGCGTGCGCCTTCTCCACGGCCGCGGTGGTCATCCGCCTGGCGTCCGACCTCTCCCCGTTCGAGATCACCAGCTACCGGATGCTCCTGGCCGGCCTCCTGGTGGGGGGGGCGGCGCGCGTCGTGCACCAGCCGTTGCGGCCGGGGCCGGGGGGCCTGCGCCGCCTCGCCCCCATCGGGCTCATCACGGGCGTGCACTTCCTGGCCTTCATCGCCGCGCTGAGCTACACCAGCATCGCCCACGCGCTCACGGTCACCTACACCGCCCCCGCCCTCACGGCCCTGGTGGCGTGGCGGCTGCTGCGCGAACCGATGCCGCTCCGGCGCTGGGGCGGCATCGCGCTGGCCGTGGCGGGCACGGGCATCCTGGTGGAGTTCGAGCCGCATCTCACGGCGCGCATCCTCTTCGGCGACGCCCTGGCGCTGGTCTCCGCCCTGGCCTTCGCCTTCTACTCCGTCCTGGGACGTCGCGAGCGCGCCCGCCTCCCCCTGTTCACCTACGCCGGCTGGATCTACTTCCTGGCCGGCCTGGCCACGCTTCCGTTCGCGCTGGCGGCCGGCACCTATCGTTTCGCCCCCACGGCGGTCGCCGCCGTCGTGTACCTGGCCGCCGTGCCGCTGGCCGGGGGCCACACCCTCTACAACGCGGCCCTCCGCCGCACGCACCCGGCCGCCGTCAACATCATCGCCTCCCTGGAGGTCATCGGGGGCATCCTGCTGGGCTGGCTCATCCTGGGCGAGGCCCCGGGGGGCCACACCCTCGCCGGGGCCGGACTCACCCTCCTCGGCGTCGGCCTCGTGGTTTGGTGACCGCCAAGGCATGAACCGCCAAGGACGCCAAGCTCGCCAAGGCAGTCTGACCGTTCGGTCGCGCCTTGGCGAACTTGGCGGTATGGCGGGTGATCGCAGCAGTTTGGTGAAAGACCCGGTCCTTCGCAGGCTGCTCAAAAAGGTCCAGGTGCAAGGCGGCGCGCGACGGGCCGACTGAGGCGTACGCCCGGTACGCCGCAGGGAGTGCCCGAGCGCGCCAACGCCGCAGATGGGCCTTTTTCAGCAGCCTGCTATGGGAGGTCGGCGGGGCTTACGTCGGCATCGGGGCCCGGCGCCCCATCCTGCGGGTAGCCGGTCTCGCCGGGCGCGGGCGGCGCTCCGGGCGACACGGCCAGGGGCTCCCCCACGAACGGCCGCACCACCACGCCGTCCGCCCCCATCTCCACCGTCACCGCCCCGTGCAGGTCCGTGCGGAAGATACGCGCGCCGATCCCCCGGTACCGCTCGAGGGTTTCCGGGTGGGGATGCCGGAAGCGGTTGCGATAGCCGGCCGAGACGATGGCCACCTTGGGACCCACGCGCCCGAGGAACCCGGGCGTGCTGGAGGTGCGTCCGCCGTGGTGCGGCACCTTGAGCACCTCGGCGTCCAGCGGCCGGCGCGCCGCCAGGAGCACCGCCTCCCCCTCGGCCTCCAGGTCACCCGCCAGCAGCAGGGAGCGCCCGTTGACGCGGAGGCGGAGGACGATGGAGTTGCTGTTGGTATCGGAGGCGGGCCCGCGCGGCGAGCCCCACAGCAGACCGCCGGGGGGCGGATGGAGGGCCTCCACCTCCACGTCCCCCCACCGGCGGGATGGGAAGCCGGCGCGCACGGTGTGGCGCGGGATGCCGTGCTGCGCCGTCCACTCGGCCACCCAGCCCGCCGCCGGCAGCCCCGACGGCACGCCCGGCTCCCACACCTCGCCCACGCGGAAATCCCGCAGCAGGGCCCGCGCCCCGTTGGCGTGGTCGGGGTGCGGGTGGGTGATCACCAGCACGTCTATGCGGCCGATCCAGCGCCAGCGGAGGTAGGGGGCCACCACGCGGTCGCCCACGTCGACGGCGTCGTCCCACACGCCGCCCGCGTCCACCACCATGACGCGGCGGCCCGGCAGCTCCACCACGATGCCATCGCCCTGCCCCACGTCCAGGACGGTGGCCCGGAACCCATCCGGCCGATGCGCCGGGGCGAGCCGGGCGGCCACAAGCAGCACGAGCCCGGCGGCCGCGCCGGCGGCCGCCCGGCGCCCCGCGCGCCGCCACGCCCCGCCGTACCGCCACGCCACCAGGCCGGCCATCCCGGCGTAGTAGCAGAACACCATGGGGGGGGTGGGCGTGGGCAGGTGCACGGAGGCGTAGGGCACCGCGGCGAACCAGCCGGCCAGCCGCAGGAGCCAGGCGACGATGACCTCGTTGATCCAGTTCAACGGCGGCAGGCCGCCGGGGACCACGGCCAGGAAGGCCGCGGCCGCCGTGCCGGTGGCCGTGAGGGCGCTGCTGAGCGGCACGATGGGAATATTGGCCACCAGGCCCACCAGCGACACCCGGTTGAAGTACACGGCGAGGATCGGCAGGGTGGCCGCCGTCGCCGCCAGCGTGACGGCGACGGCCTCGAGGAGCCAGCGCCCGGCGGCCGCCATGGCCCGCCGCGCGCCCGTCGGCGCCGCGGGCGCGGTCGCCCTGCCCGCCGGGGGTGTGGCGGGCCGCGGGTCCGCCCACGGGTCCACGGCCGGCGTCAGGAGCCGCTCCACCACCACCACGATCCCCAGCGTGGCCGCGAACGTCAGCAGGAACCCCACGTCCTGGACGACGGCCGGGTTCCACACGATCAGGCCCAGGGCCGCGATGGCCAGGGCGTTCAGCAGGTCCGCCTCGCGGTCCAGGAGCACGGCCAGGAAGAACACGTCCGCCATCACGGCGGCGCGCACCACCGAGGCCCCGCCCCCGGCCAGGGCGGCGTAGCCGGTCACCACCGTCAGGCACACGGCCGCACGGCCCCGGATGGGCATGCGCAGGAGCTTGAGGAAAAAGTAGAGGGTCCCGGCGAGCACGCTCACGTTGAGGCCCGAGATGGCGAGGATGTGATAGGTGCCCGACTGCAGGAAGGCGTCGTTCGCCGCCTCCGGGATGTCGCTGCGGTCGCCCAGCAGCATGGCCTTCACCAGCCCGGCGGTCGGGGCGGGGAAGGCACGGTCGATGACTTCCAGCAGGTGCTCGCGGAGCGCGTACACGGCGGCCAGGATGGCCAGGCCCCCCTGCTGCGGGATCTGCTCCAGCACGGCGTCGGTGGCCACCCACCCCTCCAGAGCGACGCCCTGGGCCCGGAGGTAGCGGGCCGGGTCGAAGGCCCCCGGATTCCGGTAGCCGCGGGGCCGCCGCAGGTGCACGGGGCCGCGCACGCGGTCGCCGTACCGCACGCGCCCGTGCGGCTCGTACACGGTGAGCCGCGCCCGGCCCGCCGCTTGGACCCACCCGTCCGGCCCGCGCACCGCGGTGACGTCCAGCGCGAAGCGCAGCCGCGGGCCGCCCCGCGGGCCGGCGGCCGGGAGCGGTTCGGGCGGCGCCGCCACGATCCCGTCCACCACCACCGGGCCCGCCAGCACGGCCTCCGGCAGGCGGGCGATGGAGTACGCGGGGGCGCGCTGCGAAAGGTCCCAGTGCAGGAACCCCAGGAGCCCGAAGACGCCCAGGATGGCGGCCCAGGCCGGGCGGCTCCGGCCGCGCCACAGGCACGCGGCGGCGGCGGCGCCCAGCCCCGCCGCCGCAACGGCCGTGAGGGCCGGAGGCGGCGTCCAGCGTTCGGCGGCCACGATGCCGCCCAGAAACGCCAGGGTCAGGGGGACGAGGGGGCGGCGCAGGAGACGCGACGGCGGGGGGGCGGCGGCCGCAGGCGCCAGCGTCATGGCGCGCCGAGGATCGGGGATCCTAGCAGGCTGCTGAAAAAGGCCCATCTGCGGCGTTGGCGCGCTCGCGCGGCGCTGCGACGTACGGCCCAAGTACGCCTCGCACCTCGCATCGCGCGCCGCCTTGCATCTGGACCTTTTTGAGCAGCCTGGGCAAAAGAGGGTTTTTCAGGAAGTTGCTAAGAGTCCGCCCGAATAGGGCGAACCCGTGTCATGCCAGGAAATGGGAAGGCCGCCCCCGGTTCCGTCCTCGGTGCTGCGCAACCCCGCCATCTTTCTTGAGGCCTTGCCCCGCAGGCGGGGGCCCCGGCACAACGGAAGGGCACAACCGTCGCGCGTCCCCGCGCGGCGGGACGCGATGGGCTCGCCCCTGCGGGCGGGACCGGGGACGGCCCTCCCGAGGGTTACTCGAACGGACTCCTACGCCGTCGGTTGAGGGACGCGGGAGGGGCCCCGCTGCATGGCCGGCGGCACGATGATCCCGCCGGAGACCACCAGCTTGAGCCCCTCCTCCACCGTGATGGGAAGCGGCACCAGGGCGCGTTGGGGCACCAGGATCACGTAGCCCGAGGTGGGGTTCGGCGCCGTGGGCACGAAGACGTTCACCGTGGGCTCGCCGTCGCCGTTCCAGCTGGGCGTCGCCGCGCTGGCCACGAAACCCACGGCATACATCCCCTCCCGCGGGAACTCCACCAGGGCGACCTGCCGGAAGGCGGACTTGCCGGGCACGGCGAAGGCGTCCAGGAACTGTTTGGAGGCCGCGTAGACGTTCTTGACGATGGGGATCTTCAGCAGGATCCGCTCGCCCAGGCCCACCAGGCGCCGGCCCACCATGTTCCGGGTGAGCGCCCCCGCGGCGAGGACCAGGAGGAGCGTGGTGAGGACCCCCAGGCCATAGATCCGGACGCCGAAGATCCGGACGTACACGGGGGCCAGGATCCCGTCCACGCCGGCGAGGAGGAACTCGATGACGATCAGGTAGGTGATCCAGATGGGGAGAACGACGGCCACGCCCGCCAGGAAGGTCTCGCCGATCCGTCGCCAGAACCGTGAGGATGCCATGGGAATGCCCCGGGAACGCAAGCCCCCGGCAGCCTACCTGCCGAGGGCGTGCTCTTTTTATAGCAGGCGCCCGGGCCGCGCACAAGGCCTATGTCGCCCGCCGGCCGCGCGCCGCGCCGGCGCAACGGCCGGGGGCCGCCGGGACGCGGCGCCGGAAAGGGTTTACATGCCCCCGCCGGTCCCCTACAATGCGTCCAGGCCGGCAGGCCGCCCCCGCATGAGCATGACGAAGATCCTGGACCGCTATATCTTCCACGAGATGCTCGCCGCGTTCACCATCGGGGCGGTGACGTTCACCTTCGTCCTGCTGATGAACAAGATCCTCCGGCTGGTCGAACTGATCGTCAACAAGGGCGTCCCCTTCATCGTGGTCTTCCGGCTCTTCCTCTACATCCTCCCCTACTCCCTGGTGGTCACGATCCCCATGGCCACCCTCTTGGGCTGCCTGGCGGCCTACGGGCGCATGGCGGCCGACAACGAGATCACCGCCATGAAGATGACGGGCCTGAGCCTCTACCGCCTGGTCGTTCCGGCCCTGGCCTTCGGGATCACCGCCTACCTCCTCACCACCTACATCACCATCAGCCTGCTCCCCTTCAGCAACCGGGCCTTCAAGAGCCTGGTCTATCAGATCACGCGCCTCCGGGCCACCCTGGGGATCCAGGAGGGCGTCTTCAACGCCGACTTCGAGGGGCTGACCCTGTACGTCCACAAGCTGGATGCGGAGACGGGGACGATGCGGGGCGTCTTCATCGTGGATTCGCGCGAGCCGAAGGAGCAGCGGGTGGTGATCGCCCGCGAGGGCCGGCTCTTCTCGGACCCGGAGGGGCTCCGCATCTTCCTCAAGCTGCACGACGGCAGCACCCACGAGGCCCCCGCGGACAGCCCGGGGCGGTACCGGGTGCTCAACTTCGCCGCCTACGACCTGGCGCTGGAGATGGGCCGCATGCTCAGCGACCCCATCGACCGCCCGCTGGGCGAACAGGAACTGACCATCGCCGAACTCCGTGAGCGCGCCGCACGGCTGCGGGCGGACGGCAAGAACTACCGGCCGCCGCTGGTGGAGATGCACAAGAAGGTCGCCATCCCGGTGGCCTGCCTCCTCTTCGGCCTGGTGGGCCCTCCCCTGGGGATCCGCGTCCGCCGGGGAGGGCGGGCGGCCAGCCTGGTCATCTCCATCGGGTTCGCGCTGGGGTACTACGTGCTGATCGTAGCCGGGGAGGGCCTGGGCACGCGGGGGTACCTGCCGCCGGCCTGGGCCATGTGGCTGCCCAACGCCATCCTGGCGGCGACGGGGGGATACCTTTTGGTGTCCGGGGCCCACGAGGGGCTCTGGCGCGGGCGGCTCTTCGGGCGCCCGCAGCGTCTGCGCCCCGCCACCTAGCAGGCTGCTGAAAAAGGCCCAACATTTCTCCCCGCTGCCTCGGCGGCAGCAGGTGGGGCGTTGGCGCGGTTGCGCACTCCCTGCGGCGTACCCGGCGTACGCCTCAGTCAGCGCTTCGCGCGCCGCCTTGCATCTGGACCTTTTTGAGCAGCCTGTGGAGGAGCGGGTATTTCAGCATCCTGCTAGACACTGGTCGGGCGTTCGGGAGTCCTTTCGGCCCTCGGGACCACGGAGCACCCGCCGGGGGAACGCCCGAACACCCGAACGTCCGAACCTCCGAACGCTCTCAGGGAAAAGCGATGCGCATCCTGGACCGGTACATCGCCCGCGAGTTCCTCAAGATCCTGGGGATGGCCCTGGCGGTCTTCGTGGGCATCTACATCATCGTGGACCTGTTCGAGAAGCTGCGGAGCTTTCTGGAAGCGCAGGTGCCGGCCTGGGTCATCGTCCGGTACTACCTGTTCAGCCTGCCCACCATCCTCTCTCAGGTGATGCCGGTGGCCGTCCTCCTCTCCAGCCTCCTGGCCCTGGGCACCATGGGGCGCCACAACGAACTGCTGGCCATGAAGATGGGGCACGTCGGCACGTCGCGCATCGCCCTGCCGTGCGTGGCCCTGGCCCTGCTGCTCAGCGGCGTGGGCCTGGCCCTCGCCCAGTCCGTGATCCCGCGGGCCAGCGAGCGCGCCCAGGACATCATGCGCACGCGGGTGAAGAAACTTCCCGCCATCCGCCTGGGCCGGCAGAACAACATCTGGTACCGGGCCCGGGGGGATGAGCTCCACCAACAGTTCCTGCACATCGGCCTGGCGGACGCCGCCTCCGGCCTCCTCCGCGACGTGACCCTCATCGAGCTCACGCCCGAGTTCACCCCGGTGCGGCGAGTGGACGCCCGGGAGGCGGTGTGGGACAAGAACGGCTGGGTCCTGAAGGATGGGTATATGTGGCTGTTCTCGCCGTCGGGCGAGATCCTGCTGGACCGGTTCCAGCGCATGCCCGTCGGCCTGGCGGAGCGCCCCGACGAGTTCACCCGGGTGGTGCGCTCCCCGGAGGAGATGAGCTACGACGAGCTCAAGGATCACATCGAGCGGCTGGCCCAGAGCGGGGTGGACGTGCGGCGGTACTGGGTGGATCTGGACGCCAAAATATCCCTCCCCTTCGCCAGCGTGGTCATGGGCCTCATCGGCATCGCCTTCGGTGTGCGCACCGGGAAGACGGGCGTGGTGGTCTGGGTCGGCGCCTGCGTCCCGCTGGGGTTCCTCTACTGGGTCCTCCTCTCCCTGGGCTTCTCGCTGGGCCGGAGCGGGGCGCTGCCGTCCCTGGCCGCCGCCTGGCTCCCCAATGCGCTGTTCGCCGCCGCGGGCATCGTTGCCTTCGCCAGGGTACGTCACTAGCAGGCGCCCGCATCGGCAGGACGCTGAGAAACTCTCTTTCCCCCAGCCTGCGCAAAAAGGCCCTGGTGTAAGGCGGCGCGGGATGCGTACGTGGTCGGTACGTCGCAGCGCCGCGCGGCGCGCGGTATCTGGACCGCTTTCCGCGCCGCCGGCGGGTCTGCGCAGGCTGGGCCCGAAGGGCTTTCCCCCGTTTCGCGAGGTCCGGTGGCGGGCCCCGCGTGGCGAGGCCGGAGCGCCCCCGTCCCCCGCCCCGGAGCCGCAACCATCGGCCCGGACATCCCGGCTCCGTTCCCCCCGTATCGCATTGACGTGCCGCACCGCCCTCGGTTATACGTAGCAACGGACACGATGGGCGACGGGGGCGGCTGCGCCCCTCAGGTACCCAGGGAGGGATGCCCGTGAGATCGATGGGCCCGGCAATCCTGGCCATTTTCGTCGCCTTGTTCCTGCTGGCGCAGGGGGTGCCGCTCTACACCGACTGGCTCTGGTACCAGGAAGTCGGGCTCGCCAGCGTCTTCCTCACCACCTGGAAGTTCAGGCTGGGGGCCGGGTTGATCTGCGGCGGGGGCTTGTTCGCCCTCCTCTACGCGAACCTCCGGCTGGCCGCCCGCGGCACCGCCGGGGACGTGCTGCTGGAGCTCGACGACCAGTTCGGTCTCCCCAACCGGCTGGTTATCGAACCCCAGTTTCGGCGGCTGCTGTTGCCGGCCACCCTGTTCGCCGGGGTGCTGGCCGGCCTCCAGGGCGGCAACGAGTGGGAGACCTTCCTCCGCTGGGCGAACGCCGGATCCTTCGGCACCCGCGACCCGCTGTTCGGGAAGGACATCGGCTTCTACGTCTTCACCCTCCCCGCCCTGGAGTTCGCGTACCACTACCTCATGGTGGCCCTGGGCCTCACCCTCGCGGGGACCGCCTTCACCTACGTCCTCTACCGGGGGATCCAGATCACGCCCCGCGGCCCCGTGGCCACCGGCCGCGCCCGCGCGCACCTCCTGCTCCTGGGCGCCGCCCTCTTCGCGGTGTACGGGGCCGGCCTCTGGACGGTGCGCACGGCGGGCCTGCTCTTCTCGGCGGGCGGCGTAGTCTTCGGGCCCAAGTACGCGGACGTCCACGCCGTGCGCCCCGTCCTCCAGGGGTTGGCCGTGGTCTCCGGCCTGTGCGCCATCGCCTGCCTCATCCAGCTCCGCGGGCGCGGGTTCCGGCTGGTGCTGGCGGGCCTGGGCATCCTGGTGGCCGGCAGCGTGGTGGGGCTGGGCCTCTATCCCTCCCTGCTCCAGCGGTTCACCGTGGTGCCCAACGAGATCGCCAAAGAGCGGGAGTATATCCTGAACAACATCGCCGCCACGCGCCAGGCCTACGGCCTGGACAAGATCGAGGAGAAGGAATTTCCGGCCCTGGAAAGCCTCACGGCGGAGGACCTCCGGCGGAACGACCCCACCATCAAGAACATCCGCCTGTGGGACCGCGCGCCGCTCCTCACCACCTACGCACAGCTGCAGGAGATCCGCCCCTATTACCGGTTCGTGGACGTGGACAACGACCGGTACATGATCGGCGGCGGGTACCGGCAGGTGATGCTCTCGGCGCGCGAGCTGAGCTACCGCGACCTCCCGGGCGAGCGGACCTGGATCAACAACCATCTCATCTACACCCACGGGCTCGGGCTGGTGCTGGGCCCCGTGAACCAGGTCACCTCCGAGGGCCTCCCCGAGTTCTTCATCAAGGACATCCCGCCGGTGGGCACGCTGCCGGCGCCCATCAGGCGCCCCGAGATCTACTACGGGGAACTGGGCAACGAGTACGTGATCGTGAAGACCCGGCGGCCGGAGCTGGACTACCCCTCTGGGGACAAGAATGTGTACACCAGCTACGAGGGCACCGGGGGGGTCCTGCTGGGGTCCTACCCGCGGCGCCTCCTCTTCGCCGCCCGCTTCGGGGCGGCCATCCTCCCCGAGATCAACATCCTGCTCAACACCGACATCACCTCCGAGAGCCGGATCATGTACTACCGGCTGGTGGACGAGGGGTGCGCCAGGCTGCGCCGTTCCTCGAGTTCGAACGGGACCCGTACCTGGTGGTCTCCCACGACGGCCGGCTGTACTGGATGGTGGACGCCTACACCACCAGCGACCGCTACCCGTATTCGACGCCGCTGGACATCTCGCGCAGCGTGCGGGCGCCGCGGCGGTCGGTCAACTACATCCGAAACTCGGTGAAGGCGGTGGTGGACGCGTACAACGGCGGCGTGTCCCTGTACGTGAGCGAGCCGACGGACCCGGTGGTCCTGGCCTATCAACGGGCCTTCCCCGGGACACTCAAGCCGCTGGACCAGATGCCGGCGGACCTGCGGGCCCACATCCGGTACCCGGTGGGGATGTTCGCGTTCCAGGCCCGGATGTACGTCACCTACCACATGCAGGATCCCCAGGTGTTCTACAACAAGGAGGACCTCTGGACCATCCCGCGGGGGACGGAGGAGACGCGGGGCGCCGCCCAGGCCGAGATGGAGCCGTACTACACCATCATGCGGGTGCCGGGGGAGAAGGACGAGGAGTTCATCCTGCTCCTTCCCTTCAACCCCAAGAGCAAGGACAATATGTCTGCGTGGCTGGCGGCGCGCAGCGACGGACCCCACTACGGAAAGCTCATCGTCTTCCTCTTCCCGAAGGCGAAGCTGATCTATGGCCCCCGCCAGATCGAGGCCCGCATCGAGCAGGACCCCACCATCTCCCAGCAGCTCACCCTGTGGCGCCAGGGGGGATCGCAGGTGATCCGGGGCAGCCTGCTGGCCATCCCGGTGGAGCAGTCCCTCCTCTACGTCTCGCCCCTGTACCTGGCGGCCGAGAAGGGGTCCCTCCCGGAACTGAAGCGGGTGATCGTGGCCTTCGGGAACCAGATCGCCATGGAGGAGACACTGGACCGTTCGCTGCAGGTGGTGTTCGGCACGCGGGGGGCCCGGGAGGCGGCCCGGGCCGGGGTGGAGGCCGCAGCGGGCCGGGCCCCGGCGGGCGACGCCGGCGGGGCGGTCCCGGCCTCGCTGGCGGCCCTGACCGCCCGGGCCAGCGAACACTACGCGCGGGCCCAGGAGTTCCTGCGGCAAGGGAACTGGGCGGGGTTCGGGGAGGAACTGAAGAAGATGGAGGGGGTGCTCAAACAGCTTCGCGACGCTACCCGCTAACGGCGGGCGGTCCCGCGTCCCGCGTCCCGAGTCCCACGTCACTTACGCGAGGCTGGCGACTCGGGACGCGGGACTCAGGACGCGGGACTAGGGCGGGGAGGCGCGTTCTCGGTACTCGTCCACGGTGGACCCGATCCATTCCGATCCGTCCTCCCACACCTCTTTCTTCCAGATCGGCACGATCTCCTTCAGGCGTTCGATGGCGTAGGCGCAGGCCTCCAGGGCCTCGCGCCGGTGCGGCGACGCCACGGCGATGGCCACGCTGGCCTCTCCCACGGCCAGGCGCCCCGTCCGGTGGGCGATGGCAACGGCGTCCACAGGCCACTTGGCCCGGATCTCCTCCCCGATCTGCCGCATCTTCGCCTCGGCCATCTCCGGATAGGCCTCGTACTCCAGGCGGATCACCCTCCGGCCGCGCGAGCGCTCGCGCACGATCCCCAGGAACCCGGCCACGGCACCCGACGTGCTGACGCCCACGTGGCCCGCCAGGGCGTCCAGGGAGAGGGGTCGGTCGGTCAGTCGGTACAGGTCCCCGCCCCCGTCGGCCCCACCGCTCACCGGAGGGATCAAGCCCACCTCGTCCCCGTCCTGGAGGGCATGGCCCGCCGGGCGGTACTCGCGATTCACGGCCAACAGCAAGCTGGAGGACAGGCCCCGCAGCCGCGGATACGCCTCCCCCACGTGCTGCACGAGCTGCCCCACGGTCGTCCCGTCCGGCACCTCCATGGAGAGCTCACCGGCGCCCACGATCTCGCGCGCTGCCGCGAACAGGCGGAGCCGGACCTTCATGGCGCCTCCCGCCGGTCGCCCTGCGACCCCGCCAGCGGGCCGGGCACGGGATAGAGACGCTCCACGTCGCCGTGCTTGCGGAAGCCCAAGGCCTCGCGCTGGACGATCAGATAGTGGTGGTACACGCGGGCCTGCCGCCGCAGCGCGGCGTACTCGGCACGCCGCCGCGCGGCCGCCTCGGCAGGTCTCACGGGATCGGCGGGCGTGGCGCGGCCCGCCTCCAGGGCCTCAATTTCGGTCTGGATGAGGCGGAGCGCCCGAATAGCCCCCTCCAGGCGCCCCCCGGCCCGGCCGAGGGCCTCGGCCTTCTCCTTCTCGATCTCCGCCTGGACCCTTGCCAGGCCCTCCCCCGCAGACGCCCCGGCCATCCCGGTGTCCCCCTGTTGACCGAATGTGGTGCGTGGCCAGTTTCCCCTGGAAACTTGTGGAAATACCTTCAAATTCAACAGGTTACATTGGTAAATCCCGCGCAGAGTACCACGGCGGAAGGCAGGCTGTCAACGGGAGCCGGCCACCGGAATCTGTGCAAATTGGCTCTGGAGGCCGTTTTACGGCCTTTTCCCCCTTGACATCATCCGGGGCACTTGTTAGGTAATCAAGCAAGCTCGGCCTTCCACCCGGGGCGGGGTTCCCACCACGTTCCATACCACCGAGCATCTGGGAACGGCAAGCGGGGAAACAGTGACCAGTCGTCGGCATGCCGACACGCCGGCGGTATCGCCGGCATCGCAGACCTGACGGCTGAGAGCCGGCAAAGAGACGGCGAGCACCTATAGGAACCGGGCCCTTCTCACACCCCGGGCCCGGAGCATCGGATTCGGAAGCGGCGGGGGGGTCGCGGCGGCGCCCATGACGATCAAGGTTCTCGCAGAATCCAAGAAGCTCAAGGCCCAGGGTCTTCTGCAGGTGACCAAGCGCCTCCTGGACGAACTCGGCTACGGCGATTTCCGCCCCCACGGGCCGGTGCGCGCC
>DASPOZ010000382.1:0-3467 GCA_035625755.1 Candidatus Sulfotelmatobacter sp. | reverse complement strand
AGCAGGGTGCTGGTGTAGGCCCCCAGGCCGAGGAAGGCGCCGTGCCCCAGCGAGACCAGGCCGAAGCGCCCCATCAACGACCAGGCCGTGCCGATGAAGGCCCAGACCAGGATGAGGATCATAACGTGAATGACGTACACCCGGGCCGGCCCCAGCGGCAGCCAGGGCAGGAGCAGGAGGAGCGCCAGGCACAGCCCCCCGGCCGGACGTCTCCCGCGCCCCTCCCCTCCCGCCCACCGCAGAATGCGGAATGGCATGTGCCCCGCTCCCCGCGCCTCTGCTCCCCCGCGCCCCTGCGTGCGAGGCCGCCTTCGCTCAGCGCCCCCGCGCCAGGAGCCCCTGGGGTCGCACGAACATGGCGGCGATGAAGATGACGAAGGCCACCACGTAGGCCATCTCCGTGCTGGTGATGATCCCCCCCACGGAGATGACCTCGCTCATCAGGAAGCTGGCCACCAGCGCGCCCGGCATGCTCCCCAGCCCCCCCAAGACGCAGATCATGAAGACCAGCGGCCCGAAGGAGGCCCCGAAATAGGGATGGACCGAGTACTGGATGATCAGGAGCGCGCCGGCCAGCCCCCCCATGGCGCCGCCGATCCCCGCCGTCACCAGATACATCGTGCGGGTGTCCGCCCCCATCAGCGCCATCGCCTCGCGGTCCTGCGAGACGGCGCGGATGGCGGTGCCCATGTAGGTGCGCGTGAGGAAGAGATACAGCCCCGTCACGGCCAGCAGCGAGACGCCGAAGGCCAGCAGGCGGGCGAAGGAGAGGTACATCCCGCCCACCTGCAGGATGGGGAGGGCCAGGCGCAGCGACCGGTGGTCGGTGGTCCACAGAAATGTGGCGAAGGACTGAAGGAAGAAGAGCAGGCCGCCGGTGGCCAGGAGCTGGTTCACGGGCGCGCCGGCCAGGATGGGGGCGATGATGAGCAGGTGCACCAGCAGGCCGAGCACGCCCACCAGGGCCACCGCCGCCAGGCCGGCCAGCCACACCGGCCAGCCGAAGGCCGTCACCAGCCAGTACACCGCGTACATGCCGAGCATCACCAACTCGACGTAGTTGATCCAGACGATGTCCACGACGCCGAAGATCAGGTTCAGCCCGAGGGCCAGGAGCGCCAGCACCCCGCCCAGCAGGACCCCGTTCACCGCCGCCTCCGCGATCAGGACCGGATCCATCGGCCGTCTCCCGATTGTTTCCTTCAGGAGGTCCCAGCAGGCCGCTCAAAACGGCCCAGATGCAAGGCGGCGCACGATGCGCCGAGTGAGGCGTACTCCGGGTACGCCGCAGCGAGCGCGCGAGCGCGCCAACGCCGCAGATGGGTCGTTTTCAGCGGCCTGCTACAGGCCCACGTAGGCCTTGCGGACGAAATCCTGCTCCAGGAGATCCTGGGATCGCCCTTCCATCCGGATGCGTCCCACCTCCAGCAGGTACGCCCGGTCCACCAGGGCCAGGACCTGGCGGACGTTCTGCTCCACGATGAGGATCGTGTACCCCTCCTGGCGCACCCGCCGGATCAATTCGAAGAGGCGGAGGACCATGACCGGGGCGAGCCCCATGGAGGGCTCGTCCAGCAGGATGAGCCGGGGCCGGGACATGAGCGCCCGCCCGATGGCCAGCATCTGCTGCTCGCCCCCCGAGAGGGTGCCGGCGAGCTGCCGGCGGCGTTCCGCCAGCAGTGGGAAGAGCTCGAAGACCCGCGCCCGCGTCTCCTGGAAGTGCCGCCGGGCCGACCCCAGGTAGCCCCCCATCTTCAGGTTTTCTTCCACGGACAGCCTGGGGAAGATCCGGCGGCCCTCGGGCACGTGGGCGATCCCCTGGGCGACGATCTGGTGGGCCGGCAGGCCATCCAGCGACCGCCCGTCCCATAGCAGCGAGCCGGCGCGGGGGGGCACCAGGCCCGAGATGACGCGCAGGAGTGTGGTCTTCCCCGCGCCATTGGGCCCCACCACGGCCACGGCCTCGCCCGGCCGCACGTTCAGGCCCACCTCCCACAGCGCGGTGAACTCCCCGTATCCCGCCGTGACGCCATTGAGCTCAAGCATCACAGGCCCGTTCCTTGTTCAAAGTCCGACGTTCGCGGTTTCGGACGGCGTGCATGGCGCCAGCACGACCGCCCGTCATCTCCTGACCGTGAACTTTGAACATCCAACATCGAACTTCGAACCTCGAACAGTGAGCCCCGCACGCCGAAACTCGACATGGATCATTCCAACGCGACGCGTTCGCCCAGATAGGCCTCGATCACCCGCGGGTCCGCGGCCACCTCGCGGGGGGTCCCCTCGGCGATCTTCTCCCCGTGATCGAGGACGATGACCCGGTCCACCACCCGCATCAGCGTGGCCATGATGTGCTCTACCCAGATGAGGGTGATGCCCATTTCGTCCCGGATCCGGCGCAGCAGGGCCGCCGCCTGGACCATCTCGTCGGGGTCCAAGCCGCCCAGGCTCTCGTCCGCCAGGAGGAGCGTGGGTTCAGTGGCCAGGGCGCGGGCCAGTTCCAGCTTCTTCAGCCCCGCGGCCCCGAGCCGCCCGGGGCGCGCCTCCCCATCGGCGGGCAGGCCGATGAGGCCCAGCACGCGGCGGGCCCGCTCGCGGGCCGCCGCCTCCGGCTCCCGGTGCACGCGGCCGAAATGGGCCGCCAGGGCCACGTTCTCCAGGATGGACAGCTTGCGGAAGGGGCGGGGGATCTGGAAGGTACGCGCGAGGCCGCGGTGGCAGATCTTGTCCGGGGTGAGGCCGGTGATGGCCTCATTCCGGAATCGGATCTCGCCGGCGCTCGCCGGGAGGACCCCGGAGATGACGTTGAAGAGGGTGGTCTTCCCCGATCCGTTGGGGCCGATGAGGCCGAGGATCTCCCCCTCGCGGACCTCGAACGACACGTCCCGGAGCGCTTGGAACCCCCCGAAGGTCTTTGAGACTCGATGCAGCGCCAGCACAGGAGGCCCACAGATCGGCACCCCACCGCCGGAGGCGGCCTCGGCGGGGCTCCCCGGCGGCCGGGCGCGTGCGGGGTGAGCGGCGGCCCGCTATCGCGCCGCGTACGGCGAGGACGCCGGCAGGGGGAGGACGGGGGCCGCCGTGGCGATGCTCGTGGGGTAGACGACCTGGGTCTTGCCCCCGATGTACTGCATCGCCACCGGCCAGCAGCGCAGGTTTTGCCCCGCCATGTCGTCCGTCGGGGGCGCGAACTTCACCCCGTAGCCCTGGATGGTCCCGCCGTCTGGGATGTCCGTTTCCAGGGCGGCCTGGCGCACGGCGTCGGGGTTCCAGCCGCCAGACTTCTGGATGGCCCGCGGCAGGACGTCGGTGAGCAGGATCCAGGCGTGATTGAAGCCCATGCTGGCGTGGGACGGGATCTGGTCGGCCCCCGTCATCTTCCGGTAGCGCGCCAGGAAATCGTCCCGGATGGGCCCCAGGCCCGGCTTGAGCTTCTTGGGATCCAAGAGCTGGGAGGCCACCGGATC
>DASPOZ010000381.1:0-5274 GCA_035625755.1 Candidatus Sulfotelmatobacter sp. | reverse complement strand
CCTCCACCAGGTGCGTTTCGGTCCCTCCCCATTCGAGCTGGTGAATGAGATAACAGACCCCGACGGGCTGCATGGCGTCTCCTAGGCCCCCCGCAACTTCGCGCTCGGACCCCATTGGTAGGCCAGGTAGAGCTCGCGCAGGGTGATACCTTCAACCCGCCGCCTGGCCATCTCCTTCAAAAAGGCCCCCAGGCACCCCAGCATCCGTTCCACATCCTCCTGGCGGGCGAAGTACGGGCTGCCCCCGTGGAGGAGTTCGCTGGAGTGCAGCATCAGGTTCAACACCGTGTGTCCCTCGCGGCGCGCGCGGCGGTACACCGCCAGGAGGTCTTCCCCCGACATCCATGGGAAGGGCCGGAGCCACTGGGGTTCCACCCGGAGGCGCCGCGCCAGGAACCCGAGGTGGCAGGACCGCATCGCCCGGTAGAGGGGTCCGTGCCAGCGGCGGTGGTGCACGATGGTCACCGGCACCTCCAAGACCCAGCCCGATCCCGGCTGGCAGGGGTCCCGCTGGCCCAGAAAATATGGCTGGGCGGGGGCGCTCCAGAAGGCCGGGCCGGCCCCCCGGCGCCGGCCATCGCTTCCCGGCCAGGCACAGCCGGGCGTCACCGAGCTATCCACCCAGTATCCCTCCTCCTCGAGGATCGGGATGAGATCGCCCCCAAAACCCCAACGCCCCCACCGCATGGACCGGGGCGCATCGCCGAAGTGTGCCTCCAGCCGTCGCGTCAGGCGGGCCACCTTTTCCCGGACCAGATCCGGCGGCAGTTCGCAGGCGTAGGGTTCGCCGCGCGGGTCGCCGTCCCCCGGCCCATCTTCGGGCGGGGTCGTGCGGGGATGCAGGTGGGCGCCGATCTCGCATCGGCCGCCCGCCGCCAGGCCCTGCAGGATGCGGACGGCCCCCGGATCCTCCAGCACCTCGTAGCTGACCAGGTAGGTCGGCCTGAAGCCGACGTCCTCGCACAGGCTCTGCAGGCGCGGCAGGCGGCGGATGTTCTCGCAGGTGGGGGCACCCTGGGTGCCCCAGAAGTTGTCCGCTTCGGTGTCCACCGTCACCAGCAGATAGGGCCTCATGCGATCCCCTCGGACCCTTAGGAACCTCCGACCGTCCGGCCGCGCCGCCGCGACACGGGTTCGGTCAGGAATGAACCGGCATCCCTCAGCCGGGCCGGGCCAACCTCATCATGAGGGAGAACATGGCCAGCGGCCGGCGCCACCAGCCGCGCACACGCACCCGTCCCCGGATGATGGCCCGTACCAGGTGCCGCACCCGGGGCGCCCCTCCGGCGAACAGATGCAGGAGCGCCGCGGGCCCTTCGACGCGCACGGCGGCCCCCGCGTCCGGGGCGGGCCGGAGGTGGGGGCCATCGGCCTCGACCCGGATGGTGAAGACCGGCATCCCGCGAAGCGCCACCTCCATGGCGAAGCCCTGCAGGCGCCGCCGGGTGGCCGCGGCCAGGTCCGCCCAGCGGGCCCGCAGGCGATCCGCCCTGGCCTGCACCACATCCGGCCGCAGGAAGCGGAGGTACGAACGCGTCGCCAGGGCGATCCGGGTGTAGCCGAAGCTGGCCCGGTAGAAGCGCCGATGCAGCTCGATGGAGGTGAAGCCCCCGCGGAGGGCCACCCCTCGCCCCCGGAGGACCTCATGGGTGATGGCGTGCCCCTGGCGCATCACGCCCCCGCCGCGGAACTCGGGGAGGACGCCGAACTCCCCATCGAACGAGGTCAGGACCTGGGCGCGCCCCTGCAGGCGCATGGGCAGGGGCGTGGTGTGGGCGCACCCGGCGACCCGGTCGCCCACCGTGATGACCAGGACGTTGTCCCGGGCGAACCGCGGGTGTCGCTCGTGCTTCCAGCGCCACCGCTCAAGATCGGCGCACTCCTTGAGGCCGCAGGCCGCGAGGACGGCGGCGATCTGCTCCGTATCCGACGGTTGCCAGGACCGGAAGCCCTGCCCCGGCGGCTGGTGCGACGGCGTCATCGGCAGTCTCCCATCGGGAAGTACCACGGGTCCGTGACCCGCAGGGCGCGAAGCAGGGCGAGCCCACGGAGCACCCCGGGCCAGGGCCGGATCTGCACGCGCCCGGCCATCCACGCCGCCGCAGGCCGTGCCCCCCCGTAGATCAGTTCAGCCAGGTCCTCCGCCGCCAGGGCGATGGTCACGTCGGCGGCATCCTCCCCGGCGTGCACCTTCACCGCGTCCCGGCTCAGCGCGATGTGGATGGCCGGCGGCAACGGTTCCGCATAGAGGCCCCGGGCCACCCGCAACTGGAACCTCCCCCCGGGCGGCGCCGGGCCCTCACCGACTTTCTCCGCCAGGATCGCCTCCAGCACGGCCACGGCATCCACCAGGATCAACTGGCCCAGGCTCTCGGGGCGCAGGCCGTACCCCCGGTCCCAGAGGGCCGTGTCGTGGGCCGCGTAGCCCGGGGGCAGCAGCACCGCCACCCGGTCCCCCCCGCGGGAGGCGACGTAGGACTCGGCGGCCGCCAGGAGGGCATCGGCCACCGGCCAGGCATCGGCCGGGTCGGCGGCCATCTCGGCGATCTCCCCCTCGCGATAGACCACCGCATAGCCGGCGACCCTCCCCCCCCGCTCGGCCACGCAGATCCCCTCGCGCTCCAGGCCCGGACGCGAGAGAAGCCAGCACACCCGCTCGGCGCTCCGCTCGATGAAGCCGGCCAGGTGGCCGTGCGCGGCGTTGTAGAGGGCCGCCATGGCCTCCTCGTCCCCGGGACGGTAGGCCCGGACCGAGACCGACGGCGCCGGCGCGCGGTCCGGCGTGACCGGTCCCGCCACCGTCTCGGCGGCCGCCCCCTCCGGATCGTTCCGGGCCCAGCGGGCCGCGCGGTGCAGGGCCCGGTACAGGTGGCCGCGCGGCGTGGGGCCCCACACCCGGAGCGTGATGGTCTGCCGGGCGTCATCCGCCAGGCGGACCTTGTAGCGTTCGGCGGCTCGCAGGAAATCGAACTCCCGCACCCCTCGCGCAATGGCGTCCCGGAGGACTTCGGCGATGAGGACGGTCCCCACGCTCCAGCGCGCCCAGGCCGGGTCCCAGCCGAGCTGGTAGTAGCAGAGCTTGGCGTCCACCTCGTAGCCGAGGAAGCCGGCCACCCGCCGGCCGTCCACGGTCAGGAAATACAGCCGCAACCAGCCGCGGCGCTGTGCCGCCGCCGCCATCGCCTGGTGGAACGACCGGTTTCGGGGGTCCCGGTCGAACGTCCCCGCTTCCCCCCGCATGCGCCAGCGGCCCGCGTGCAGGTCGAAGAGGACCCTCATGGACTCTTCCAGGTCCGGCGTCCCTTCCGCCCGCTCCAGTTTCACGTCGTGGTGCCGGGCGAGGGCCCGCGCCTTCCGGCCCAGATCGTACCGGGTGGCCGCGCCGCGCCCGGCCAAATAGCCCTCCCACGTCCCCGGGAGCGGGACGAAAGGACAGGAGGCCTTGGGCAACACCTCGAAGGCCCGGCCGTCCCGCGCGGCCGCCGCGGCCAGGGCGTGCGCCACGCCGGCCGCCGGCGCCAGGTTGTCCAGCAGCAGCAGGTCCCACGAAAGCTGCTCGGCCAGGTGGGCCCACACGGCGCGGCCCACGGCCGCCGCCAGGTCCGCGCGGGCCGGGATGTCCACCAGGTCCGGCGAGACTTCGCTGCCGGCCCCCAGCAGCTCCACCACCCGCACGGGGAGCCCCCGGTAGCGCCGGGGCCCTCGCATGAGCGGCGCCACGCCCACCAGGGCGCCCGCCGGGTCACGGACCGTCAGCAGGCAGAGTTCCCGGCCCTCCCCATAGTGCTCCCACCAGGTCGCCATCCACTCCCAACTCATGAAGACGCCCGCCCCCGCGGACGCCCGCAGGCCCTCCCATTCCTCCCGCAGCCCGGCCAGCGTCCCGACACCGGTCAAGGACTCAACCCGAAGGGCGGCTGTGGCGTCTCGCGTCATGCTGATTCCCCGGCCAGAAGCTGCCGCAGCCAGGCGGCCGCCCGCACGGGAAGGCTCCCCAGGACCCGCCGGGCAAAGTAGACGCGCCGCAGTTCGAAGGGGTCCGTGGACGCCTGGTTCACGCCGAAGATCGTGGTGAGGGCCACGCGATATCCCGCCTTGGCGATGGCCGCCTTGAGGTCCGGGGTGAAGTCCGCCGCCTTCCCGTTGGGGTAGGCGAAGGCCGTCACGGGACGGCCGATCTCCGCCTCCAGGCGCGCCTTGGATTCCACCACCTCGGCCACGGCCTCATCTCCCGGGAGCCGCGAGAGGATCGGATGCCGGCGGCTATGCGACCCGATGCCCCACCCCTGCCCGGCCAGGAAGCGGAGCTCCTCCCAACGCAGGGCCGAACGCCGCAGGGGGGAAAGGTCGGTGACCCGCAGGCGCGCCCCCAGGCTCTCCACGGCTTCGCGCCGCGCGCCGTCGGGGATCGCCTTGAGCCGCTCCTTCACCAGGCGACAGGCCGCCACTCGCTCGGACAGCGTGGTCAGGGGCAGGCCTACGCCCACGGGGCCGGCCCCTCCCGGGGCGAGGCGGTCCGCCGGAGTCTCGCGGAACAGGTGCTCGATCACCTCGGGCCAGAGGAGCTCCCGTCCATCGGCGCAATCGGTCACCGCATAGACCGAGGCCGGGAGCCCGTGCCGTTGGAGCACGGGGAAGGCGTGCTCCAGCACATCGCGATGCCCGTCGTCGAAGGTGATGGCGACGGTGGGCTCCCGGAACCGGCCCAGCCCGCCGGCCACGAGAGACTCCAGGCGCCCCACGCGGAAGTTCCGTGCCAGGAACGCCACTTGCTGCTCGAAGGTCGCCAACGGCAGGGCCTCCGCGAACGGGTCGCCCCCGGGGCGGACCCGGTGATAGAGCAGGATGTAGAGGCCCGGCCGACGCGTCGCCCCCATCATCGCCCCTTCGCCGGGAGCGGCCCCAGGGCCACCCCCGGCCGTGCCCCCCCGAACCGCCGGGCCCATTTCACCCCCAGGGCCCGCAGCGCCGTGGTGCGCTCGGGGATCAGCCGCATCTCATCCAGGCGCACCAGGCGGTACGACCGGGACAACGCGTCCAGGATCCGCGGCAGCGCCCCCAGGAGGTGCTCGGCGCGGTCCCGCTGCCCCGGCAGGTGACACCCGTCGTGGAAGAGCACGATGGCGCCGTTGCGCGCCCCGCTCAGGACGTTGGCCTCAATCCGTTCGGGGCCCGGTCGCTCCCAGTCGTACGATTCCACCGAGAAGTTCACGATGCGCACCCGGGCGGATCGTGCCAGGGTGGACCGGGCGCACCACTCCGTCTTGACCCAGG
>DASPOZ010000380.1:0-8000 GCA_035625755.1 Candidatus Sulfotelmatobacter sp. | reverse complement strand
CGGGAGAACGGGGATCGCCTTCTTCCGGTCCGATCCGACGCTCCAGGTCCTGGCCGAGGTGGGCGTCCTGATCCTCCTGTTCGACGTGGGGCTGGAGACGGACCTGCGGTCGCTCCTCCGCGTGGGGTGGTCCTCCCTGCTGGTGGCCCTGGTGGGGATCGCGGCGCCGATGCTGCTCGGGGCGGCGGCGGGGGCGTGGCTCCTGCCCGGCAGCCCAACCCTCGTCCATGTCTTTGTCGGCGCCACGCTGTCGGCTACCAGCGTGGGGATCACCTCGCGGGTGTTGAAAGACCTGGGGGTGACGCAGAGCCGGGAGGGCCAAATCATCCTCGGGGCGGCGGTGATCGACGATGTCCTCGGCCTGGTGGTCCTGGCCGTCGTCAGCGGCGCCGTGACGGCCGCGGCCACGGGCACCGCGGGCCTGTCGGCCCTCGCCATCGCCGGCATCCTGCTCCGCGCCGTCCTCTTCCTGGGGGTCACGGTGGGGCTCGGCCCCGTGCTCTCGGGGTTCATCGTGCGCTTGGCGGCCCGCACCGGGCAGCCCGGCATGCTGCTGGTGATGGGGGTGTCCCTCTGTTTCATTCTGGCCTTCGCCGCCGAGCTGATCGGCCTGGCCGATATCATCGGGGCCTTCGCCGCCGGCCTGCTCCTGGATCCGTACGGCCGGGGGGTGCGGGCAGGGGAGAAGGAAGCCACGCTTTCGGAGCTGATGCATCCCCTGTCCGCACTGTTCGTCCCTCTCTTCTTCGTTCTCATGGGCATCCAGGTGGACGTGAGGAGCCTCGCCGGCCCGGACATCATGGTTCTGGGGGCGGCCCTGGTGCTCTGCGGGTTGGCCGGAAAGCTGGCCTGCGCCCTCGGAGTCTTCGGGAAAGGCGTGAACCGCCTGGCGGTGGGCATCGGTATGGTGCCGCGCGGCGAGGTCGGCCTGATCTTCGCCGGGATCGGCGTGCGGCTGACCCTGGAGGGCAAACCCCTGCTCACGGAGGGGATTTTCTCCGCCATCGTCCTCATGGTCCTGGTCACCACACTGCTCGCGCCCATCGGCCTGCGCTGGGCCTTCGCCCGGCCTGGACAGGAGGCGAGCAATTAAGCATATTTTCCTACAGAGGTAGCCGCGGCCTGGTCCATGCAAGAGGTGTCGGCCCGCTTAACGGGTACGAGGCCGGGGATGCCGAAATTCGGTCACCCTTCCAACGCGACCTTGGGATGGCCAGCCATGGCCTCCTGCGGAAGGTCGATCCGGCGGCCGGCATCGTGGCCACAAGGCGGACCGCGATGCGCGTCCTGAATATGCGCGTCCTCAATATTGCCATCACCGCCCGAGTGGAGTAAAATATCGCGCGATATCGGCGGTAGGTTTCCTCAGCGGTGTAGCTCCGTGCTCCGGCGGAGGCATCGGCGCGAGAGGAAGCTGACCGCATGGATGGCTGGAAGGTAGGATCCTGGGCAACGGGCCATGAGTTTCCCCAATCTTCTCGCGCACCTGTCCTCAACCTGCAAGCGCACGGCCCGCCAGTCGCTCGATCTCTTCGCTCGCGTCTTCCATCGCCACCCCCCGCTTCGTCCCGCCCTGTCCGCGGCCGGCAGCGCCCCCGAGGTGATCCAGCCCGCGTCAACGGTCCGTCCCGGCCGCAAGAGCCCGCGCTTTGCGAAGTGGTTCCGGGTCTCACTCGTCGTGGGACTGGTGCTCGCCGGCCTTGCGTTCGAGAAACGCACCTCCATGCTGCAGTCGTGGCTGTTCTCGCGCTGGGCGGCGCGGCTGACCTACACCCTCGAGCCAGGGCCGAGCCCGCGGATCGCCTTCCCGCAGGGCGGGCCCTTCGACCAGCGGCTGGGATATACGCGCATCCCCGACTTCGCGCGGCGGTTGGAGGCGTACGGCTATCGGGTGACCGCCCAGATGCGGTTCTCCGCGGCCGCGGAGCGGCTGGTGACCTGGGGCTTCCAGCCTCCCTACCGGGAGCCGGCCTTGGCGGGGCTCGTCATCAAGGACCAGGACGGCGTGCCGCTCTACGACAACACCTTGGGCCATGGCCTCTTGCGCAACCCCGACGATGTCCCACCGCTGCTCGTGAACACGCTCCTCTTCATCGAGAACCGACGCCTCCAGGCGCCCGGGGGCTCTCGCCAGAACCCCGTGGTCGACTGGGCCCGCTTCGCCAAGGCGGCGCTGCTCTACGCCGGCCGCAAGTTGGGGCTTCCGGTGCGGGCCGAGGGCGGGAGCACCTTGGCCACCCAGTTGGAAAAATTCCAGCACTCCCGAGGCGGTCTCACCGCGTCCCCCCTGGAGAAGTTGCGCCAGATGACCTCCGCCACCCTGAAGGTCTACCGGGAGGGGGCCGACACGCGCACCGAGCGGCAGGAGATCCTGCTCCAGTACCTCAACAAGATGCCGCTGGCGGCCGCGCCGGGTTGGGGCGAGGTCAACGGCCTGGGCGATGGGCTGGTCGCCTGGTTCGGGATGGACCCGGCGGAGATCTTCGGGGCGCTGGAGGGCCCGGCGCCCGATGCGGATAGGGCGCGGGCCTACAAGCATGTCCTGGCCCTCCTGTGCGCCGCTCGCGGTCCCACCCTCTACCTGGTGCGGAACCGCGCCGCGCTCGAGGCCCGCGTGGCGTTCTATACGACCATGCTGCAGCAGGCGGGGGTGATCGACGAGGAGTTCGCCCGCCGCGTCCGGGCCATGCCCCTCGGCTTCCTGGGCAAGAAGGCCAAGCCCCCGGCGCGCCTGATCCTCCAACGCAAGGCCATCCTGCACCTGCGCGCGCGCCTCGGGGCCCTTCTGGGGGAGCCGAACCCATACACCCTTGACCGCCTGCACCTCACGGCAGACAGCACCCTCGACGTCGGCCTCCAGGAAGACGTGGCCCGCCTGTTCGACAAGCTCAGGGATCCCAACTTCCTGGCGGAGCACGGCCTCATCGGGAAGCGCCTGCTCGGGGGAGGCGACCCGCGGGACGTGGTGTACAGCTTCCTGCTCCTGGAACGCACGCCCCTGGGCAACCTCGTGCGGGCCCACACCGACACGCTGGACACGCCTTTCGACTTCAACGCCGGCATGAAGATGGAGCTGGGGAGCACCGCCAAGCTGCGCACGCTGGCCCACTACCTGGAGCTGATGACGGGCCTGTACGGGGAACTCTCGAACCTGCCCCCCGAAACCATCACGGAGCGGGGGGACGCCGCGCAGGACCCGCTGACGCGCTGGGCCGCCCAGACCCTGGAGAGCCACCCGGGGCTCGGCCTGGAGGCGTTCCTGCAGCAGGCGCTGGAGCGGAAGTACTCGGCCAACCCGGGGGAGATGTTCTTCACCGGGGGCGGCGCCCAGACCTTCGCCAACTACGACCCCGAGGAAAACGGCCGGAACTATTCCATTCGGGACGGCCTGATCCAGTCGGTGAACCTGGTGTACGTCCGCCTGATGCGGGACATCGTGCGTTTCCACGCGGCCCGCCTCCCCTACGATGCGCAGTCGGTGCTGTCCGATCCCGACGACCCCGCCCGGCATCGCCTGCTGGGAGAGATCGCGGAGGGGGAGGGCGAGGGCGTGCTGGCGAAGGCGTACCACGAGTACCATAGCCTTCCCCCGGGAGAGGCGGAGGCGCGGCTGCTGGGCCGGCGCGCGCAGGACGCGCGCCACCTGGCGATGCTCTTCTTCGCCTGGCGCCGCGGGGCGGGGGAGGAGGCGCTGGCCGCCTGGCTGGCATCGCACGGGGCCACGGCCTCGCCCGACGAGGTGGGGCGACTGGCGAAGGCCTACGGGAACCCGGCGCTGACGCTGGGGGATTTCGGGTTCCTGCTGGGCCGCCATCCGCTGGAGGTGTGGTGTGCCGGCGAGGTGCTGAAGACGCCCGGGATCTCCTGGCAGGCGCTCGTTTCGCAGAGCGCGGGGCCGCGCCGCGCTGCCGCGGGCTGGCTGCTGGCGCCTTCCGCCCGCCGGGCGCAGGACATCCGTCTGCGCATCCGCATCGAGCAGGATGCCTTCGCGCGCATGACTCCCTCCTGGCGCCGGCTGGGTTTCCCGTTCGAACGCCTGGTCCCCTCCCTGGCCACGGCCATCGGGAGCTCCTCCGACCGGCCGGAGGCGCTGGCCGATCTGATGGGCATCATCCTGAATGACGGGGTGCGCCTGCCGCGGGTGGAGATGCGGGAGCTGCAGTTCGCCGCCGACACGCCCTACGAGACCGTCTTCGGACGTGGCCAGGAGGCCGGCGAGCGCGTCCTGCCGGCCGTCGTGGCCCGCCTCCTGCGCCCGGTGCTGGCCGGCGTGGTGACGGAGGGCACCGCCCGCCGCGCCGCGGGCGCCTTCGTGGATGACCACGGGGCGATCATCCCCGTGGGCGGCAAGACCGGCTCGGGCGACAACCGCTTCAAGACCTTCGCCCGGGGCGGCGGCGTGATCGCCGCGCGCCCCGTGAGCCGGACCGCCGCCTTCGCGTTCTACCTGGGGGACCGGCACTTCGGCGTCCTCACCGCCTCGGTCAGCGGCAAGGCGGCCGGCGACTTCGTGTTCACCAGCTCCCTCCCGGTGGCCCTCCTGCGGCTGCTAGCCCCCACCCTCGAAACCCGCCTCCACCTGGCCCCGCCCCCGGCGGGTTAGTCCCCAGCAGGGTCCCGCCGTCCTCCCACCGTCTTGAACGGCCCGCCGGGGCGGAGTATGCTACTGCCCCTTGGAGACGGCCGGCATCCGACGCGCGCGCCCTGGCGGGAGGCTGTGGGCCCCGCGTCTCCCACATTGCGGTGAGGCGAGCCAACCGTGGGCCGGAAAAGACAGGCTGAACGCAAGGGAGGACGCACTCCCGCGCCGGGGCCGGCGCCGGCCCCGGCAACGCTGCTGCCGGAGGCGCCGCCGGCGCCGCCCGGGACGCGGGACGCGTCCGCCGCTCCCCCGGCGAAGGAGAAAAGGCCCTCCGGCTTCAGCATGCTCCTGCTGCACCTCCACCCGCGGGTGGTCCCGGAGGAGGCGCTGCGGTTCACGCGCACGTGCGGGCTCGGGGGGATGGCCGTGGTGCTCCTGGTCCTGCTGGCGGCCACGGGGGCGCTGTTGCTGCTGGCCTACGAGCCCTCCACGGAGCGGGCCTACGGCGCGGTGCTGGCCCTGCGGGATGGCGCCGCCTTCGGGGGCTTCGTGCGAAACATCCACTTCTGGGCCGCCAACGGCCTCATCCTGCTGGCCTTCCTCCATCTCCTGCGGGTCTTCTACACCGGGGCCTTCCACGCGCCGCGCCGCTTGAACTGGATCATCGGGATCGTCCTCCTCGCGCTCGTGATGGCGTCCAACTTCACGGGCTACCTGCTCCCCTGGGACCAACTGGCCTTCTGGGCCGTGACCATCGGGACGGGGATGCTGGAGTATATCCCGCTGGTCGGCCCCGCCCTGGAGACGGCGCTGCGGGGCGGGGCCGAAGTGGGGCCCAAGACCTTGTCCATCTTCTTCGTCCTCCACATCGCCATCCTGCCGATCCTGGGGGCCATTTTGGCCTCCTTCCACTTCTGGCTCGTCCGGAAGGGAGGGGGGGTCATCCTCCCGCGGGCCCCGGGGCCGGGGCCCGCGCCCCGGCCCACCCTGATCCCCACCATGCCGCACCTGGTGTTCAGGGAGATGGTGGTGGCCCTGGTCCTGATCGCGGCGGTGCTGGTCGCCGCCGCCGTCTTCGACGCGCCCCTCATGGCGCAGGCGAATCCGGGGCTGAGCCCGAACCCGGCCAAGGCCCCGTGGTATTTCATGGGCATCCAGGAATTGCTGGTGCACCTGCATCCCACCTTCGCCGTGCTGGTGGTGCCCCTGCTGGCGGCGGCGTTCCTGACGTTCTTGCCCTACCTGAAGTACGGCGAATCTCCCTCCGGCCTCTGGTTTCACTCGGACAATGGGCGGCGGACGGCCCTGGCGGCCGCAGGCGCGGCCTTGATGCTCGCTCCCGCCGCCATCGTGGCCCGCGAGTATGTCGTGAATCTTCCGAAGCTGCTGCCGTTCCTCCCCCCGGCCGTGAGCAACGGCCTGCTGCCCACAGGCATCCTGGTGCTGGTGGTGCTTGGCTTCTCGGCACTGATGGGCCGGGGATTCGAGGCCTCCCGGATCGAAAGAGTTCAAGCGCTGGTCACTTTCCTGGCGGTGGGGTTCGTGGTGCTCACGGTGGCCGGGGTGGTTTTCCGGGGTCCGGGCATGCGCCTCGCCTGGCCCTGGACGGCAGGCCGCTGAAAAAGGCCCGGCATATCTCCCCGCTGCCTTGGCGGCAGCGGGTGCGGCGTTGGCCCGCTCGGAGAATTTCCCGCTGCCGAGGTTGCGGCAGCGGTGGCGCTGCGGCGTACCGGCCGGCCCATTCCGCATTCCGCAATCCGCATTCCGCAATGGCGGGCGCGCCGCCTTGCATCTGGACCTTTTTGAGCGGCCTGCGCGAACACGGTGTTTCGGGAGTCCGCTGACACGGCAGGGGTTTCTGTGCGCTGCTGATGCAGCGGCAGGGGTGAGGTTTGGAGGCGCTCGCACCCTCCGCCTTGCATTTGGACCGTGTTGAGCGGCCCGCCAATCAACAAGGCTGGAGAGGGTGGATTCTCGAGGAGCCATGAACAGCGAGAAGGCGGCGACAGTGGAGAAGAAGGAAGGGGGCACGCGGCGGGACTACCTGAGGAGCGCGTGGAAGGCCCTCGGCCTCGTGGCCGCCGCCGAGTTCGCCGCAGTGGTGGGGGCCTTCCTCTGGCCCCGCGCCCGGGGCGAGGACGAGCGGGGAGTGGCCACCGTGGATGCGGGTCCCGTGGCCGAGTTCACGCCGGCCTCGGTGACGGCCTTCCCCCAGGGGCGCTTCTACCTGGTGCGCCTCGCCGACGGGGGTTTTCTGGCCCTCTCCAGCAAATGCCCGCACCTGGGCTGCACCGTGCCCTGGAACGAGAAGACCCAGACGTTCCCCTGTCCGTGCCACGCGTCGGTCTTCGACATGACCGGCAACGTCCAGGAGCCCCCGGCCCCGCGCGCCTTGGACCTCTTTCCGGTGCGCATCGAGGCCGGGGTCGTGAAGGTGGACACGCGGAGCCGGGTCCAGCGGCAGCGCTTCGAACGCTCCCAGGTCACCTATTTGTGACATCCGGCCTAAACTCGAAATCCGAATTTCGAAATCCGAAGCAATTTCGAAACCAAAAACCCGAAGGCTCGAAACACGGAATTAGGGGATTTCACCGGGTGGCTTCACAATCAACCCGTTGCGAAATTCGTTTTTTGAAGATTCGGGTTTGTTTCGATATTCGAATTTCGAGTTTCGGATTTAGGCTCAGCGGACTGTCCCCAATATGAGCGAACCGGCCCGATCCGCGCAAACCGGGAACGACACCCCGCAAGATCCCCTGCGGCGCTGGGAAGTGGCGGGGGTCTTGGCGACCCTGGCCATCGTGCTCGCCGTGCCGCTGCGCCTGGGCGTGGTGGCCGCCCGCGGCCCGCGGCGGCCCGCTAGCCCCGTGGCCCTCTACGTGGGCAGCGAGGCGTGCAAGTCCTGCCATCAGGCGGCCTACGACAAGTGGCGCCGCTCACACCACGGCCTAGCCATGGCCCCCGCCCGGGAGGACACCGTCCTCGCCAATTTCGACGACGCCACCTTCACGGAGCAGGGAAAGAGCACGCGGTTTTACCGGAAGGACGGGAAGTACTTCGTGCGCACCGAGGGCCCCGACGGCAGGCCGGGGGATTTCGAGGTGGCCTACACCTTCGGCTGGTCCCCGCTCCAACAATATCTGATCCCCTTTCCCGGCGGGCGGCTGCAGTCGCTCAGCATCGCCTGGGACGTCCCGCAGAAGCGCTGGTTCTCGCTGTACCCCGGCCAGGCCATCCCCCCCACGGACTGGTTGCACTGGACCCGGCCGGCCCAGAACTGGAACGTGATGTGCTCGGAGTGCCACTCCACTGGGGTCTGCAAGCGCTACGACCCGGAGCACGACAACTACCAGACCACCTGGAGCGAGATCTCCGTGGGCTGCGAAGCCTGCCACGGGCCCGGCTCCGCGCACGTGGC
>DASPOZ010000379.1:0-3350 GCA_035625755.1 Candidatus Sulfotelmatobacter sp. | reverse complement strand
CGAGGCCCGCCGCCCCCTGGGGCTCGCCGTGGTGGGCGGCCTCCTCCTCTCCCAGCTCCTGACGCTCTACATCACCCCGGTGGTGTACCTGTACATGGACGGGGTGCAGGCGGCCTTCGGGCCGGCGTGGCGCCGGCTGGTGCAGCGGCTGCGCCGCCGGCCCGCCGGGGCCTACGGCCCCGCGCCGGGCGAGGGGACGGCGCCGGAGCCCGAGCGGGTGCGGGTGCCGGCCGGTGGCGCGCCGGTGTCGCCTCGGGACCGGGTGCCTGAGTAGGCCGGGTGAACACGGCCCTCTTCATCCGCCGGCCCGTCATGACCACGCTGGTCATGGCGGGGATCCTGCTCTTCGGGACCATGGGATACCGCCTGCTCCCGGTGAGCGACCTGCCCAACGTGGACCTGCCCACCATCCAGGTGACCGCCAACCTTCCCGGGGCGAGCCCCGAAACGATGGCCTCGGCGGTGGCCACCCCCCTGGAGAAGCAGTTCGCCACCATCGCCGGCATCGAGAGCATGACCTCCACCAGCGCCCTCGGCGTCAGCCAGATCACCATCCAGTTTGCGCTCAGCCGGAAGATCGATGCGGCCGCCCAGGACGTGCGGGCGGCCATCACGGCGGCCCAGAAGTTGCTGCCGCCGGGCATGCCGACGCCCCCGACCTACCAGAAGGTGAACCCGGCCGACCAGCCGATCCTGTACCTCGCCCTGAGCTCGCCCACCCTTCCCCTCTACACCGTGGACGAATACGCCGAGGTCCTCCTGGCCCAGCGGATCTCCATGATCAGCGGGGTGGCGCAGGTCCAGGTCTTCGGCTCCCAGAAGTACGCCGTGCGGGTGCAGGCGGACCCCACGGCCCTGGCCGCGCAGGACATCGGGATCGACGAGGTCCAGCAGGCCGTCGCCCAGCAGAACGTGAACCAGCCCACGGGGACGCTGTACGGGCCGCACCAGGCCTTCACGGTGCAGGCCACGGGGCAGTTGACCAACGCCGCCGCCTACCGGCCCCTCATCGTGGCCTACCGGAACGGCGCCCCGGTGCGCCTGGGCGACGTGGGGCGGGTCATCGACAGCGTGCAGACGGACAAGTCGGCGAGCTGGTACGGCGACGCGCGGGCCGTCATCCTGGCGATCCAGCGCCAGCCGGGCACCAACACGGTGAAGGTGGTGGACGCCATCAAGCGGATGCTCCCCGCGTTCCAGGCCCAGCTCCCGGCCTCGGTCCACCTGGCCATCTTCTTCGACCGGTCGGTCCCGATCCGGGAGTCCGTGCGGGACGTCCAGTTCACGCTGCTGCTCACCATCGGCCTGGTCGTCCTCGTGATCTTCCTCTTCCTCCGCAACGTGTCCGCCACGGTCATCCCGAGCCTGGCCGTGCCCATGTCCATCGTGGGCACCTTCGGGATCATGTACCTCCTGGGCTTCAGCGTGGACAACCTCTCCCTCATGGCCCTCACCCTGTCGGTGGGCTTCGTGGTGGACGACGCCATCGTCATGCTGGAGAACATCGTCCGGCACATGGAGGCGGGCCTCACGCGCATGCAGGCGGCGCTGCGGGGCGCCGGGGAGATCGGCTTCACCATCCTCTCCATGACCCTCTCCCTGGCCGCCGTCTTCATCCCGGTGCTCTTCATGGCCGGCGTGGTGGGCCGCCTGCTCCACGAGTTCGCCGTCACCATCGGGGTGGCCGTGCTGGTGTCGGGGGTCGTCTCGCTCACCCTCACCCCGATGATGTGCAGCCGCTTCCTGCGCCAGCCCGGCGAGGCCCAGGGGCGCCTCTACCGGGCCTCGGAGCGGGTCTTCACGGCGATGCGCCGGCTCTACGAGTGGAGCCTCCGCTACGTGATGGGGGCGCCGCGCGCCACCATGGTCGTCCTCCTGCTCACGCTCGTGCTCACGGGGATCCTCTTCGCCGTGATCCCCAAGGGGTTCATCCCCACCGAGGAGACCGGACAGGTGGTGGCGTTCACCGAAGGCTCCCAGGATACTTCCTTCGAGGCCATGGTGCGGAACCAGCAGGCGGCGGCCGAGATCGTGCGGCGGCATCCGGCCGTTGCGGCGGTGGTATCCTCCGTCGGCCCGGACGACGCGAACATCATGCCCAACGCCGGCCGATTGCTCCTGCGCCTGAAGCCCGCGGGGCAGCGGCCGCCGGCGGAGGGGGTCGTGGAGGACCTCCGGCCCCGGTTCGCCGGCGTCTCGGGCCTCAAGGTCTACCCCCAGGTCCCGCCCACCATCCAGATCGGCGGCCAGTTGACCAAAGCCCTCTACCAGTACTCCCTCCAGGACGGGGACCTGGACGAGCTGTACCACTGGGCCCCCATCCTCCATGACAAGCTCCGCACCCTGCCGGGCTTCCTGGACGTGAACACGGACCTGCAGCTCACCAGCCCCCAGGCCATCGTCGAGATCGACCGGGACCAGGCCACCGCCCTGGGGGTCACCGCCGGCCAGATCGAGAACGCCCTGGGGGACGCCTACGGCTCGCAGCAGGTCTCGACCATCTACACCCCCACGAACCAGTACTGGGTGATCCTGGAGCTGGAGCCGCAGTACCAGCGGGACCCCGCCGCCCTCTCCCTCCTCTACATCCGCTCGGCCAAGGGGCAGCTGGTGCCCCTGGACGCCGTCACCCGGCTCAGCCGGGGCGTCGGCCCGCTCACGGTCAACCACGTGGGCCAGCTCCCCTCCGTGACCCTCTCCTTCAACCTCCGCCCCGGCGTGGCGCTGGGGCAGGCGGTGGCCGCCATCCAGAAGGTCCAGCGCGAGCTGAACCTGCCCGTCACCCTGAGCACGAGCTTCCAGGGGACGGCCCAGGCCTTCCAGGCGTCCCTGCAGGGGCTGGGGCTCCTGGTGCTGGCGGCCATCCTGGTGATCTACCTGGTCCTGGGGATCCTCTACGAGAGCTTCATCCACCCCCTGACCATCCTCTCCGGCCTCCCCTCGGCCGGGGTGGGCGCGCTGCTGACCCTGCTCCTCTTCCGCGAGGAGCTGAACATCTACGGCTTCGTGGGCATCATCATGCTCATCGGGATCGTGAAGAAGAACGCCATCATGATGATCGACTTCGCCCTGGAGGCGCAGCACGCCGGCAAGACCCCCCGCGAGGCCATCTTCGAGGGGTGCCTGATCCGCTTCCGCCCCATCATGATGACCACCATGGCGGCCCTCATGGGCACCCTGCCCATCGCCCTGGGGATCGGGGCGGGGGCCGAGGCCCGCCGCCCCCTGGGGCTCGCCGTGGTGGGCGGCCTCCTCCTCTCCCAGCTCCTGACGCTCTACATCACCCCGGTGGTGTACCTGTACATGGACGGGGTGCAGGCGGCCTTCGGGCCGGCGTGGCGCCGGCTGGT
>DASPOZ010000378.1:0-9290 GCA_035625755.1 Candidatus Sulfotelmatobacter sp. | reverse complement strand
CATAAGATAGCGGTGGCACTGTTTCACGTCCACGAAGTCGAACCCGAGGCGGGCCACGAGGCGAGCGGCCTCGACGTAACGGTCTTCCAGGCGTTCCAGCTCGCCGTCCGTTAGGATGGGGTGGTCCGGCGTCACGGTGAGGCCGCGCTTGCGATCCACGAAGGTGGCCGGGTCCAGCGCGGGGTCGTGCTGGGCGATGACGGGGCGCAGGCTGTAGCGGCCCGAGTGGGTGAGCTGGAGGCCCACCACCAGGTCGTCGTCCCGGCCGAAGACTTCCCGATGGGCGCGCCGGGTTTCCTCCAGCATCCGGCCCAGGGCCGGTGCCGTGGCCTCGTTGATGGCGAGCTGCCGCGGGTTGGCCCGGGCGTCCAGGGCGATGGCCGTGGCCTCGCCCCAGATCAGCTTGGCGCCGCCGGCGCCGAACCGCCGGTAGCGGCGGAACGTCAGCTCGTCGGGCGCGCCCTCCGCGGTGCCGTCACACCCCTCCATGGGGTGGATGGCCCAGGCGTTGCCGGCCACCAGGCGGCCGATGCGCACGGGCCGGAACATGGCCGTTCGCCCGGCGTCCAGCGAAACATCCACCCCGAGCGCCTCGATGTCCTTGGCGAATTCTTCGATGCCACGATAGGTGAACCACTTCTTGCCCATGGGTCCTTCCGTCGGCCGGGTGATGGCGGCGCCGGCGGGCCCGGCCCCGAGGGGCCAGGTCCACGACCACGCCATGCTATCAAGCCGCGGGACACGGCGCAACGCCTTCGGCCAGCGGCGGACCGCAGAGGCGCGTGTTGCCGCAGGCGGGCTGGCGTGGCCGGGAAGTTGTGCTACAATCCCGACGGTCGGCGCGGGCGCCGCGGGTCCTCCGGCGGGGAGGCCGGCTCGAGGGAGGAAGCATGATCGCCGATTCCCACGTGCACGCACGGGCCGGATCCTCCGGCGCCCAGGCATGCACCGGATGGATCTTTCGCGAGGGCGCGGGGGCCTGGGGCGCGAGGCGGTAAGGTGTTCATACTGCCCATCGCGCACGAGGACCAGAAGGTCCAGCGCCTGCCGTGGGTGACCATCGGTCTGATCGCCCTGAACGTGGGCGCCTTCCTCGCCACCCTGCCCGCCGCAAATCGCCAGGCCGCCGAGATTCGGGCCCGCAGCCGCGAGGTCGTGCACTTCATCCAGGAGCATCCTTACCTCCACCTCCCCGCAGAACTGGAGGGGCGCGTCGCCGGCGGGCCGCCCCCCGCCGACCTTTCCCCCGAACTGCTGGATGAACAGCAGGCCCACCTGGATCGACTGGTCGCGGAAATCCGGGAGATCGCCTCCGGGTCCATCTACCGCACCCTCGGCTATGTTCCGGCGAGGCCCGGCCTGTTGCCGCTCTTCACGTCCATGTTCATGCATGGGGGATGGCTCCACCTCCTGGGGAACATGCTGTTCCTCTGGCTGGCGGGCCCCAGCCTGGAGGACCGGTGGGGGCGCGGGCTGTTTCTGGCGTTCTACCTGATCAGCGGCATCGCCGGCACCGCCATCCACGTCGCCCTCAACCCGCGAAGCACCGCCCCCTTGATCGGCGCCTCGGGGGCCATCGCCGGCCTCATGGGGGCGTTCCTGGTCCGGGTGGGGTCCACCCGCATCCGGTTCTTTTACTGGATTTTTCTGCTCCGCATCTTCGCGGGGACTTTCTACGCGCGGGCCTACGTGGTGCTGCCTTTCTGGTTGCTCCAGCAGGTCGCCATGGCGATGGGCGGCAGGGAGACCGGCGTGGCCGTGTGGGCCCACATCGGAGGCTTCGGGTTCGGGGCCGCCGTGGCCCTCCTCGTCCGCGCCACCAACTTGGAGGCGAAAGTCCTGGCGCCCGCCATCGACAAGAAGACCACCTGGACCCCGTCCGACCGGCTGGCGGCGGCCTTGGCGAAACTGGACCGTGGGGACGCGCCGGGCGCCATCCGGGACATGGAGGCCCTCCTGCGGGCGAGGCCCGAGGACCTCGACACCCGGATGGCGCTCGTCAGCGCCTATGCGGCTCGGGGGGACCGCCCCGCCGCCGGGAGAGAGTCGGCCGGGATCGTGGGACAGCACCTCAAGGCCGGGAACCTGGAAGGGGCCCTGGCCGCCTTCCGGGAACACGCCGCCGAGTATCACGACGTGCCGGTGCCGTTGCGCGACCAGCTGGCCCTGGCGGCCCACTGCGAAAAACTCCGGGAGTTCCAGGAGGCGGGGGAGCTGTACCGGGAGGCCATCGCCGCGTGGCCGGGAGACATGCTGGCGCCCAAGGCCCTGCTGGCCTACGCCCGGCTGAAGCACCAGGTCTTCAAGCGCGCCGATGATGCGGTGGACCTCCTGGAACGCGCCGCCGCGCACCCCCAGGCGACGCCTGAGACCCGCCGGGCCGCCGCTGAGGGGCTTGCTGCGGCCAGGCAGGCGCTCCGGCCGTCGTGGGCCGCGGCCGCGGCTGACTCCGGGCCCGCCCCCGCCTCCCCCGCCGCGGAACGTCCGACGGAGGCGCCCGCTCCCCCGGCCATCATCCCGGCGGGGGAGGCGGGGGCGATTGCCCCCGTCCCCCGGGGCGGTCGCCTCGTGCCGCTCCCCATGCGGGCCGTGGGGATCGATGCCCGCGGCCTCCACCTGCAGGACCGCGGGGGAAAAACTGGTATGCTGGAGTGGGGGCGGGTGGCGACGGTTTCGGTGGGTAGGATCGGGGGTCCCGACGCGGCTGATCCGGCCGCCGTCCTGCTCTTGTTGGACCTCCTCATGGTCCCACGATACACCCCCGCGGGCGACGAGTTCCGTTGCGTGCGGCTCACCCTCCGGGACTTGGCCATCCCGCAGCTCCAGGGGGAGCCCTCTCCCGTCCGTGGTTTCCAGCGGCTCGTGGCCACGATCCTCAAGGCCACGGGGGCCGCGGCCCATCCGAGCCGCGAGGCCTGCCTGAGCCTCCAAGGGCTCGTCGTCTTCCCCAACCTGCAGGATTACGAGGCCGCCGTCGTGGCGCACCTAACAGGCTGCTGAAAAAGGCCCAACGTTTCTCCCCGCTGCCCCGGCGGCAGCGGGTGGGGCGTTGGCGCGCTCGCGCGGCGCTGCGACGTAGCACCGAAGTACGCCTCCGACCCACCTTCGTGGGTACCCCGCGCATCGCGCGCCGCCTTGCATCTGGACCTTTTTGAGCAGCCTTGGCGAAAGTGCGCTTTTCAACGTCCTCCTAAGCGCCGGAGGGTAGTCCCTTCCCCCGCCACCATCGCCTGCGAGGAATTCGGCTCGGCCTTTTTTGGACTTGCGGGGCGGGCACCTGGCGGGGATACTTCCCGGGGCTGCTCCCCCGCCCGGCATGCGGGCCGGATGCGGGAGGCGGGGAGATCGAGGCGAGGCATGATCATCGACTTCCACGTGCACGTAGGGGACCGGAGCTTCTGGCGCCCCAGGGTGGATGATTTCCAGATGCAGTACTTCGAGAGCTCGGGCTACGCGACCACCTTGGACGCCGAGGGCCGGATGTCCGTGGATGGCTTCTGCCGCGTCCTCGAGGAGAGCGGGATAGACTACGCCGTGTGCCTGGCGGATAACGCCCCCGGGGTGACCGGCCTGGCCTCCAACGCCTACGTGGGCGCCTTCTGCGCGGGCCGGCCCTCCCTGATCCCGTTTTGCAGCCTCAATCCCTACCTGGATGCGGACATGGCGGGGCAGCTCCGCCGCCTGGTGGCGGGGCAGGGGTTCTGCGGGATCAAGCTCACGCCCACCTATTCCTTCTTCCGGCCGGACCAGCATCAGCTCTACGCCTATCTGGCCGTGGCCGAGGAGCTCCAGGTGCCGGTGCTGGCCCATACGGGCTCCTCGATCTTTCCCGGGGCCCGCATCGACTACGGCGATCCCTTGATCCACGACGACGTCATCCGGGATTTTCCGAACCTCACCATCGTGATGGCCCACGGGGGCCGTGGTTTCTGGTACGAGGCGGCGGCCTGGCTCGTGGAACGCCACGCGAACCTCTACATCGACGTGGCCGGCCTCCCGCCGCAGCACCTCCCGCGGTTCTTCCCGAACCTGGACGCCATCGCGCACAAGCTGGTCTTCGGCACGGACTGGCCGGGCATCCCCAGCTACGCGAACAACATCGCCGCCATCCGCAGCCTCCCCCTGGCGGAGGAGGCCAAGGAAGGCATCCTGGGGGGCAACGCCGCCCGGATCCTGCGGCGGGCTCTGGCCGCCAGGGGCCGCAAGGTGGCGGCCTGACCCCGCGCCCGCTCCTCTCTGGACGATGGGGGAGGTTCTTGGTAGGCTGATTATCCGGCGACGATGTGGGACGCCGTCGGGCCGGAGCCCGGGGCCAGGCCGCGGGTGGCCAATCCCTTTTGCAGGCTGCTGAAAGACCCGGTCTCGCCCAGGCTGGTCAAAAAGGTCCAGATGCAAGGCGGCGCGCGATGCGCCGAGTGAGGCGTACTCCGGGTACGCCGCAGCGAGCGCGCGAGCGCGCCAACGCCGCAGATGGGCCTTTTTCAGCAGCCTGCTGGGGGGAGCGATGCCCCAATACGAGATGATGGCCCGCGCCTTGATTCTCGGCGACCGGAAGGCCGTGAAGGAGCTCACCGAGGAGGCCCTGGCGGAGCGGGAGGATCCGAAGGAGATCATCTTCCGGGGGATGATCCCCGGCATGGACGTGGTGGGGGAGAAGTTCCGCCGGAACGAGTATTACGTCCCCCAGGTGCTCCTCTCGGCGCGGGCCATGTACGCCGGCCTGGACCTGCTGAAGCCCCTCATCACCGCCAGCGCGTCCCAGGAGTATCTGGGCACGGTGGCCATCGGCACCGCGCAGGGGGACCTGCACGATATCGGGAAGAACCTGGTGGCCATGATGCTGGAGGGGGCCGGCTTCGAGGTGCACAATCTGGGGCGGGACGTGGCGCCGGAGAAGTTCGTGGAGGCCGTCCAGGAGAAGGGGGCGCAGATCGTGGGCATTTCCGCCCTGATGACCACCACCATGCCGGGCATGAAGCGCACCATCGACGCGCTGGAGAAGGCCGGCCTCCGCTCCCAGGTCAAGGTGATGATCGGGGGCGCGCCGGTGAGTCAGGCGTTCGCCGACGAGATCAAGGCCGACGGCTACGCCAAGGACTCCACCAAGGCCGTGGTGAAGGCGAAGGAACTGGTCGGCAAGGCGTAGCTACGAGCCATGAGCAACGAGCAATGAGCCAGGAGGCAGGGCCTGTGGGACAACTCATTGCTCGTGTCTCATTGCTCATTGCTGGGTGAGGCGATGGGACTGCGCGAGGGCGTGGAATTCCTGGAGCGGCTGAAGGCGGAGGTCCTGGTCTTCGACGGGGGCATGGGTACCCAGCTCTTCGCCGCCGGCCTGCTGGATGGGGCCTGCCCCGAGCTGTGGAACGATACCCACCCGGACGTGGTCCGGGGGGTCCACCAGGGCTACTTCGACGCGGGCAGCGACTTCGTGGAGACCAATACCTTCGGCGGCACCCGGCTGAAGCTGGCGCACTACGGCATCGCCGAGCGCACGCGGGAGCTGAACGCGAAGGGGGCCCGGCTCGCCCGGTCCGTGTGCCCGCCGGGCCGGTGCGTGGCCGGATCCATCGGGCCCACCAGCCAGATCCCCCAGCCCTACGGGGACGCGACGGAGGAGGAGCTGTACGAAAACTTCCGGGAGCAGGCCCAAGCGCTGGCGGAAGGGGGGGTGGACCTGTTCGCCGTGGAGACCATGATGTTCCCGGACGAGGCGAAGATGGCCATCAAGGCCTGCAAGGACGCCACCGGCTTCCCCGTCGTCGCCACCATGTTCTTTCAATATGAAGAGGCCCACGACCGGGACCGCACCATGTGGGGGGACAGCCCGGCGGACGTGGCCGTCCAGTTGCTGGGGTTCGGGGCGGATGTGGTGGGCATGAACTGCGGCCGCGGCCCGGACCGGGCCGCCGTCATCCTGCGCGAGATGCGCGCCGTCACGGATGCGCCCCTGATCGCCTACCCGAACGCCGGCATGCCCGTCGTGAAGGATGGGCGGACCACCTACGAGCTGGGCCCGGAGGAGATGGCCGCGGGCTACCCCTCGATCCTGGGCGCCGGGGGGAGACTCATCGTGGGGGCCTGCTGCGGCAGCACCCCCGCACACATCGCGCGCATCGTGGAGGAGGTGCGCCGGCACCGGCCGGCCGGCCCCGCGCGCTAGCCATGGCGCGCCTCGATCTCCCTCCCGCCCTGCCCGTCGTCATCGATGGCCGCCAGGTCCTTCGCCTGCAGGGGTACAAGAAGGCCACGGACGTGCCCACCCCCGAGGTGCTGGCCATCCGGGACGAGGCGTTGCACGAGGCCCAGGCGCACATTCGGGCCCGCTACCTTTTCGAGCGGTTCCCCGTGGCCGCCGTCTCGGACGAGGCGGTGGAGCTGGCGGGAGGCGTGCGTCTGGCCATCGCCGGCGCGGCCCGGCGGTGGGGCGCCATCCGCGAGGTGGGCCTCGGGATCTGCACCATCGGGGAGGGATTGGAACGGCGGGTGGAGGCGCTGTTGGCCCGGCGCGAATTCCCGGTGGCCTTCATGCTGGACAGCGCCGGCTGGGTGGCGGTGGAGACCCTGGCCAACGAACTGGGCCACTGGATCTGCAACCGCCTGCTCGCCGAGGGCGTCAAGGCCGCGCCCCGGCTGAGCCCGGGGCTCAGCGGGTGGGACATCTGGGACCAGCGCGTGCTCTTCCGGATCCTGCCGGCGCACACCATCGATGTCCGGATCAACGACTACTGCGTGATGCTCCCGGGCAAGTCGCTCTCCTTCGGGATGGGCCTGGGCCCGGACGTGCGGGTGGACCAGACCCACAAGTGCCGCCGATGCGATCTGGAGGGATGCACCTATCGGTTGGCTCCGCACCGCGGGGGTGGAGACGCCGGGGACGCGCCGCCGATCGCTGAGGCGGCGGGCGACCACGACGCGGCCTTGCGCCGCCTGCTGGACACCTAAGAACTCTCGACCGTTCGGGCGTCATGGCTCCGGTCGGATTCCGCATTCCGCAAGGGGGGAGGGGCCGCGATGGCGTACAGGGACATCCGCGAATTTTTGGTGAAGCTGGAGGAGGCCGGGCGGCTGCGGCGGATCGCCGTGCCTGTGGACCACACCTGGGAGCTGGCCTGCCTGGCTCGCTGGATGCTTCAGGGGCTGCCCGAGGAGCAGCGATTCGGCCTGCTGTTCGAAAAGGTCACGGGGTTCGACACCCGGGTGATGACGGCCATCCTGGGCGCCTCGCGCTGGAATTACGCCCTGGCCCTGGAGACCACCCCCGACGGCATCCACGAGAAGTGGGTGAACGCGCTCCTGCATCCCATCGCCCCGCGGGTGGTGGAGGAGAGCCCGGCGCGCGAGGTGGTGGCGGCCGGGGCGGACGTGGACCTGAAGGCCATCCCCATCCCCACCTGGACGCCCGGCAAGGACGCGGCCCCCTACATCACGGCCACGGTCATCACCGTGGACCTGGACACCGGGCTACAGAACGCGGCGACGTACCGCTGCATGGTAAAGGACGGTAACCACCTGGCCATCAACCTCACCCCAGGCCGCCACGGCCACACGAACTACTCGACGTGGTGCCGCCGGGGCCGCCCGGCGCCCTTCGCCATCGTGGTGGGCGCCGAGCCGGTGGTGCACCTGGCCGCCATCTCCAACGTGCCCTACGGCACGGACGAGCTGACCATCGCGGGCGGCCTGAAGGGGGCCCCGGTGGAGGTCGTTCACGACCGCAGCGGCGACCTGCTGATCCCAGCCCATTGCGAATTTATCCTCGAGGGCGAGATCCCGCCCAACGCCACGGCGCTGGAGGGCAATTTCGGCGAGTTCGCCGGCTACATGGGCGGGATCAACGAGAAACCGCTGGCCGCCATCACCAGTATCAGCCGCCGCCGCGACGCCATCTACTACGGCTACATCAGCCAGATGCCTCCCAGCGAGAGCACCATGATCCAGAGCAAGAGCAACGAGGGCCTCATCCTGAAGATGCTCCGCCACGACCACGGGGAGACGACGGTGAAGGACGTGGCCATCGACCTCACCTACGGCGGCCTGCTGGCCCACTGCATCGTGTCCATGACGCCGCGGGACCCGGAGCACGCCAAGCGAGTGGGCCGGCTCGTGGCGGAGGGCACGGCCCTCAAGCGCGTGACGGTAGTGGACGAGGATGTGGATATCCGCGACCCGTTCCACGTAGACTGGGCCCTGAACAGCCGGTACAACCCCGCCCGGGATACCATCATCATCGAGAACGTCACCACCGGGATCATCATGGACCCGTCCATCCGGTGGGTGGACGGCAGGCCCATCGAGGCCGGCAGCAAGGTGGTGATCGACGCCACGGAGAAGACGGGCGCCGGGGAGATCTCGCTGCCGCCGCGGGACCTGATGCTGAAGGCCAAGGAGACCTGGGACAGCTTGGAGCTTCCCCCCTTCGAGATCCCCAAGCGGGTCCGCCTGGTGTTGGATCGGGCCGCCCGGCGCCCCCGCCGCGACGCCTAACGCGCCGGCTTGGCGCCGGCGGGTGGAGGAGACGGGAAGAGCCCTGGGGGAGGAGGAAACGGGGCCGGGGAGAACACGAGAGGGGTTTCCGGCTGGGGCCGGAAGAGAGGCAGGGACAAGACGGCGGGGGAGGCGGCCGTGGGCTCTGTGGCTCACGGCCGTTGTGCTCTCGCAGGAGACGTAAGGCTCCCTCTTGCCCAGGCTGCTCAAAAAGGTCCAGATGCAAGGCGGCGCGCGCTGCGAGGCGTACTTGGTCCGTACGTCGCAGCGCCGCGCGAGCGCGCCAACGCCCCACCCGCTGCCGCCGGGGCAGCGGGGAGACACGTTGGGCCTTTTTCAGCAGCCTGCTGGAGATCAGGGCGTCGGCCGGGCGGGGAGGACCTCGGCCACGACGCGGATGATGTCCTGCACGCGGTACGGCTTCGACACCATGGCATTCACCCGGGATTCGCGGACCTGGGCGGGGTCGATCTGGTAGCCCCAGCCCGTGACCAGGACGACGGGGAGCTGGGGGTGGAGGCGCCGGGCCTCCTGGGCCACGTCCCAGCCCGACATATCGGGCATCCCCAGGTCGGTGAAGAGAAGGTCGGCGGAGGCGTGGGCCAGGTGCGCCAAGGCCGCGCGGGGATCCGTGAAGACCTCCACCTGATGGCGCTGGAGGCGCAGCACGTCCGCCAAGGTCTCGGCCAGCACCCCCTCGTCGTCCAGCACCACGATCCGCCCCGTCCGCGGGGCGGGGGAGAGGGTGGGCTCGTCCGCCGCGGCGGGGGCCTGGGTGGTGGCCGGGAGCCGGATGGCCACGG
>DASPOZ010000377.1:0-23782 GCA_035625755.1 Candidatus Sulfotelmatobacter sp. | reverse complement strand
GGACGCCGCCCGCACCCGCGAGCTCCTGGCCGAGCTGGTGCGCCTCCCCCAGCAGATGGAGGGGGTGCTGCGCCACGACCCCGAGCTGGAGGCGCTGAGCCACGGCCTCTACGGGAAGTCCGACTTCCTCTACCTGGGTCGCGGCATCAACTACCCGGTGGCCCTGGAGGGGGCCCTCAAGCTCAAGGAGATCTCCTACATCCACGCCGAGGGATACCCTGCCGGGGAGATGAAGCACGGCCCCATCGCCCTCATCACCGAGGAGATGCCGGTGGTGGTGCTGGCCCCGCGGGACCGCGTGTACGAGAAGATCCTGGGCAACATCCAGGAGGTGAAGGCCCGGGACGGCCTGGTGATCGCCTTCGGCACCGAGGGCGACGGCGACCTGGCCGCCAAGGTGGACCACTGCTTCACCGTGCCCGTCACGTCCCCCCTGCTCACCCCCGTTTTGCTGGCCCTCCCCCTCCAGCTCCTCGCCTACCACATCGCCGTGCGCAAGGGCTGCGACGTGGACCAGCCCCGCAACCTAGCGAAATCGGTTACGGTCGAGTAACGCGACGGAAATGCCCCAAATTGTCCCTATGATGCCAGGAAAGGTCGGTAAGGCCTAACAGACGGAGGTACGCTGTGGCCGGCAAGTTTACCCTCGAGTACTGGCTGGATGACGATTGGTACGTCGGTCGCCTCCGCGAGGTCCCCGGGGTCTTCAGCCAGGGTGAAACCCTGCGGGAGCTCGAAGAGAATATCCGCGATGCCTATCGCCTCATGATGCAGGAGCAGCCGGCGGTTCGCCGTCGCACCCGGTCGAAACATATCGCCATCCCGGCATGAAACGCCGCGAGCTCATTCGCGAACTGGTGGCAGCTGGTTGTTACCTGAAACGCCCCGGAAAAAGGCACGACCTTTACACCAACCCCAAGACCGGACGCAGCGCCCCGGTCCCTCGCCACACCGAGATTAAGAACAGTCTCTGCGGCCTCATCCGAAAGCAGTTGGGCCTCTAGATCTTATCGGTGCCTCATCGCTGGCGACCCTCAAAGCAGTCCTCTGCTCGCCCCGCGAGAGGTATTTCCCCCGGGATGGGTTCGTTGTTCCCAAAGTGACAGCCTTTGGGTATACTTCTGCCGGCTTATTCCTCCCTGTTCTCGATCTCGGAAACCCGAGCACCCATGCGCGAGCAGATCCTGGCCGACCTGAATCCGCCCCAGGAGGAGGCCGTCCTCCACACCGAGGGGCCGCTCCTGATCCTGGCCGGGGCCGGGTCCGGCAAGACGCGCGTCATCACCCGCCGCATCGCCCACCTGATCGCCGCCTGCGGTGTCCAGCCCTGGCAGATCCTGGCCGTCACCTTCACCAACAAGGCGGCGGACGAGATGCGGTCCCGGGTGGAGGCCATGCTGGGGGCCGGGGGGCTCAACGTGTGGGTGGGCACCTTCCACTCCACCTGCCTCCGCATCCTGCGCAAGTGGGCCCACGCCCTCGGCCTGCGCAATGCCTTCGTCGTCTACGACGAGGACGACAGCCTGAGCCTCATCCGGGACTGCGTGCGCGAGTTGAACTTCAGCGAGCGCAGCCTGAACCCCCGGGCGGCGGCCGGCCGGATCAGCCGGGCCAAGAACGACCTGCTCACGCCCGGCGACTACGCGGGGATGGCCGGCGACTTCATCGAGGAGAAGGTGTCCCGCGTGTACCCCATGTACCAGGAGCGGCTGCGGGCCAGCCACGCCCTGGACTTCGACGACCTGCTCCTGGAGGCGGTGCGCCTGCTCGAGACGTCCCCCGAGGCCCGGGCCTACTACCAGGACCTGTGGCGTTACGTGCTGGTGGACGAGTATCAGGACACGAACCGGGCCCAGTACCACCTGGTCAACCTCCTCACCGCGCGGCACGGCAACCTGTGCGTGGTGGGGGACGACGATCAGTCCATCTACAAGTGGCGCGGGGCGGACCTGAACAACATCCTGGACTTCGAGCGGGACCACGCCGGCTGCGCCGTGATCCGGCTGGAGCAGAACTACCGGTCCACCCAGCACATCCTGGATGCGGCCTCGGCCGTGGTGGCCCGCAACATCGGGCGCAAGGGCAAGCGCCTCTGGACGGAGAATGCCCCGGGCGAGCCCCTCACCTTCTACCAGGCGGCCGACGAGGGCGATGAGGCGGACTTCGTGGCCCGCACCCTCCGCGACCTGATCCTGCAGGAGGGGCGCGGCCTGGACGACTTCGCGGTCTTCTACCGCACCAACGCCCAGTCCCGCGTGCTGGAGGACGCCCTGCGGCGGGACCGCACCCCCTACGTGATCGTGGGCGGCGTCCGCTTCTACGAGCGGAAGGAGATCAAGGACATCCTGGCCTATCTCCGCCTGCTGGCCAACCCCGACGACTCGGTGGCCCTGAAGCGGGTCATCAACGTGCCGGCGCGCGGCCTGGGCGCCACCACCGTGCAGCGCCTGGAGGGGTTCGCCGTGGCCGAGAAGATCTCGCTGCTGGAGGCGTGCCGGCGCGCGGCCGCCAAGCGCCTCCTCCCGCCCAAGCAGGTGGCGGCCCTGGAGGGCCTGTGCGATCTGCTGGACCGCCTGCGGGCCCGGGTGGAGGGCGCCACCGTGGCGGACTTGGTCACCTTGGTCACCGGCGAGACGGGCTATGCGGACGAGCTGCAGGCCCAGCACACCCTCGAGGCGGACTCCCGCCTGGAGAACCTGCGCGAGCTGGTGACGGCCGCCAAGCAGTTCCACGACCGGAGCGACGACCGCAGCCTGGCCGCCTTCCTGGACAGCGTGGCCCTCATCGCGGACATCGACCAGCTCGCCGAGGGCCAGGGGGCCGTCACCCTGATGACGCTCCATTCGGCCAAGGGCCTGGAGTTCCCCGTGGTCTTCATCACGGGGATGGAGGAGGGGGTGTTCCCCCACGCCCGCGCCTTCACCGACGCGGCCGAGCTGGAGGAGGAACGTCGCCTCTGCTACGTGGGGATGACGCGGGCCAAAGAGCGCCTCTTCCTCTCCGCGGCCGTGCGGCGGCAGCTCTACGGGAACGGAAACTACAACCTCCCCTCCCGTTTCCTGGACGAGGTCCCCGCCGATCTGCTCCAACGCATCGAGCCGGCCCTGGGCCCGGTGCGCCGCCAATTCCGCGAGTGGGCCGAAGAGGACGAGGCGCCCGCGCCGGCCCGCCGGGGGCGGAACGGCGGCGGCGCGGGCGAGACGGGCGACGAGCCCTTCGTGGACTTCCTGGCGGTGGGCGCACGCGTGCGGCACCCCGACTGGGGCGTGGGCGTCATCCGCGAGCGCATCGGCGACGGAGAGGACTTGAAGATCATCGTGAGCTTCGCCGGGGTGGGCCGCAAGAAGCTGGCCGCAAAGTTCGCGCCCCTGCAACGCGCCTAGCAGGCTGCTGAAAAGGGCCCATCTGCGGCGTTGGCGCGCTCGCGCACTCCCTGCGGCGTACCCGGCGTACGCCTCAGTCGGCGCAGCGCGCGCCGCCTTGCACCTGGGCCCTTTTGAGCAGCCTGCCCACGGCCCGCAGATTTGGGGTACCGGGGCACTGAGGGCGGGAGGAGCCGGAGAAATGAGCGGGAAGATCACGCGGGGGGAAGTGGAGCACGTGGCGCGGCTGGCGCGGCTGGCCCTCAGCGAGGAAGAGAAGGAGCTGATGACCCGCCAGCTCGACCGCATCCTCGGCTACGTGGACAAGCTCAACGAGCTGGACACGACCCAGGTGGAACCCACGAGCCACGTGCTCCCCATGGAGAACGTGATGCGCGACGATGTGGTGCGCCCCTGCCTCTCTCAGGACGAGGCCCTGGCCAACGCGCCGGACCGGGAACATCCGTTCTTCCGCGTCCCCCGGATCATCGAGGACTGACACCGGAGCAATGAGCAATGAGGGACGAGCAATGAGTAGGGTCGGGACACGCCGCTCGCGCCGGTGCCTCATTGCTCATCGCTCATTGCTCGTTGCTTCCGTGTGAGGTGACCGTGGAACTGTTCCGGCTGACGATCCACGAATTGCGGGACCTGCTGGAGAAGAAGGAGGTGTCGGCCCTCCAGGTGGCCCAGTCCTTCCTCGTCCGCCTCGGGATCGTGGAGGAGCGGGTGGACGCCTTCATGGAGGTCACCCCCCGCCACCCCCTGGGCCTGGCCAAGAAGTTCGACGCGGACCGCGCCAAGGGCGAGTCGGTGCCCGCCTGCGCCGCGATCCCGCTGGCCATCAAGGACGTCATCTGCACCCGCGGGGTGGCCACCACCTGCTCGTCCAAAATCCTGCAGGGATACCTCCCCCCCTACGACGCCACGGTGATGCGCAAGCTGCGGGCAGCCGGCTTCAGCACCATCGGAAAGACCAACATGGACGAGTTCGCCATGGGCTCGTCCACGGAAAACTCGGCCTACAAGCAGACGAAGAACCCGTGGGACCTGGGGCGCGTCCCCGGCGGCTCCAGCGGGGGCTCCGCCGCCGCCGTGGCGGCGGACATGTGCGCCGGCGCCCTCGGGTCGGACACGGGCGGCTCCATCCGGCAGCCGGGGGCCTTCTGCGGCATCGCGGCCCTGAAGCCCACCTACGGGCGCGTCTCCCGCTACGGGCTGGTGGCCTTCGCCTCGTCCCTGGATCAGATCGGCCCCCTGGCCAAGGACGTGCGCGACTGCGCCATCCTCCTGAAGGCCATCGCCGGGCACGACGCCATGGACTCCACCTCGGCCGACCTCGCCGTGCCGGACTACGAGGCGGCCCTCACGGGGGACGTGAAGGGCCTGCGCATCGGCATCCCGCGGGAGTACTTCCTCGAGGGGATGGACCCCGAGGTGGAGGCCGCCGTGCGCGCCGCCATCCGCACGCTGGAGGGGGCAGGCGCCACGGCCGAGGAGGTGCGGCTCCCCCACACCGAGTACGCGGTGGCCACCTACTACCTGCTGGCCCCCGCCGAGGCCAGCTCCAATCTGGCCCGCTACGACGGGGTGAAGTACGCGCTGCGGGTGGCCGGCGGGAAGGACCTGATCGAGATGACGTCCCAGACCCGGCGGGCCGGCTTCGGCCCCGAGGTGAAGCGGCGCATCATGCTGGGCACGTACGCCCTGTCGGCCGGCTACTATGACGCCTACTACCTGAAGGCCCAGAAGGTCCGCACCCTCATCCGGCGCGATTTCGAGGAGGCCTTCAGGCGGTGCGACGTGATCCTCACCCCCACCACGCCCGGCCCCCCCTTCCGCTTCGGCGAGAAGACCGAGGATCCGGTCCAGATGTACCTGGCGGACATCTTCACCATCCCGTGTAACCTGGCCGGGCTGCCGGGCATCTCGGTGCCCTGCGGGTTCACGCGGGCCGGGCTCCCCATCGGGCTCCAGGTCCTGGGCAAGCCCTTCGACGAGGCCACGGTCCTGCGCGCGGCCCACGCCTACGAGCAGGCCACCGATTGGCGCAGCCGGAGGCCCCCGCTGTGATCCGCACACATCCCTTCGCCCGTCGAGGGACCGGGAAAGAACCGGCCCGCTGATGTTGTACTTCGCCTACGGCAGCAATATGGCGCGCCTGCACATGAAGGCGCACTGCCCCTCGGCCAAGTTCGTGGCCGCGGCGAAGCTCAAGGACCACCAGCTCGTGTTCGACATGATGGCGCGCATGTGGGGCGGCGGCGTGGCGGACGTTCGCCCGGTCAAGGGGCAGACCGTGGAGGGCGTCCTCTGGGACGTGGCCGAGGCCGACCTGGCGCGGCTGGACGAGTACGAGCAGTCCCCCCAGGTGTACCGCCGCGCCGCCGTGGAGGTGGAGGCCGGCGGCAAGACGCACAAGGCCTTCGCCTACGTAGGCACACGCCCGGCCGGGCGCTGCGCCCCCGCCAAGCGCTACCTGCGCCTCATGGTCCAGGGGGCCGAGGAGCACGACCTGTCCCTTTCCTACGTGGACTTCCTGGAGGCCATCAAGACTATCGGCTAGCGACGTGCGTTTGTCGTTTGTGGTTTGTCGTTTGTGGTTTTTGGGGATCGTAGGGAGGCACCTTGTGTGCCTCCGTTCGGCGAGAGACAAGCTCTCGCCCTACGCCCGCCGCCAACGGCAAACGACGAACGACAAACTACAAATGGCTATCCCAACCGTTTGTCGTTTGTGGTTTGTGGTTTGTAGTTGACTGCCCCACACCAAGAGTCGGAGACAGCTTGATCTTGAACTACAAACGACAGACGACAGACGACAGACGAGCGAGCAGCGCCGCGAGGAGTTGCGAGCGATGAAGTATGAAGCGGTGATCGGCCTCGAGGTGCACGCGCAGATGCTCACGGCGTCCAAGATGTTCTGCGCGTGCAGCGCCAAGTTCGGCGAGGCGCCCAACGCACAGACTTGCCCCGTGTGCCTGGGGCTGCCGGGCGCCCTGCCGGTGCTGAACCGCCGGGCCGTCGAGCTGGCCATCCGCACGGCCCTGGCCCTGGGCTGCAGCATCGCCCCGCACTCCCGGTTCGCCCGCAAGAACTACTTCTACCCGGACCTGCCCAAGAACTACCAGATCTCCCAGTACGAGGAGCCGCTGGCCGTGCACGGCGCCCTGGAGTTCGCGGCGGCCGGCGGGCCGCGGCGCGTGGGCATCAAGCGGGTGCACGTGGAGGAGGACGCCGGCAAGCTGGTGCACGTGGGCGCCATGGAGCGCGCCGAGTCCAGCCTGGTGGACCTGAACCGCTGCGGCGTGCCTCTCATGGAGATCGTCAGCGAGCCGGACCTGCGCACGCCCGAGGAGGCGGCCGAGTACATGCGCCAGCTCCGCGCCCTGCTCATGTACCTGGACGCGTGCGACGGCAACATGGAGGAGGGGAGCCTCCGCTGCGACGCCAACGTGTCGCTCCGCCCCGCCGGCAGCACCGAGTTCGGCGTGAAGACCGAGGTCAAGAACATGAACTCCTTCCGCAACGTCCAGCGGGCCCTGGAATTCGAGATCCAGCGGCAGGCCAAACTCCTGGACGCGGGCGGCCGGGTGGTGCAGGAGACGCGCCTCTGGGACGCCGAGGGCGGCGCCACCCTCTCCATGCGGGGCAAGGAGGAGGCGCACGACTACCGGTACTTCCCCGAGCCGGACCTGGTGCCCCTGGCCCCGCCCCCGCCTTGGATCGAGGAGATCCGCCGGTCCCTCCCGGAGCTGCCCGAGGCCCGCCGCGCCCGCTTCACGACCCGGTACGGCCTCCCCGAATACGACGCCCGCGTCCTCACGGACAGCAAGGCCCGCGCCGATTACTTCGAGGCCGTGGTCCGCCTGGCCAAGGACCCCAAGCAGGCGGGGAACTGGATCAAGGACGAGCTCCTGGGCCACCTGAACAAGGAGGGCAAGGAGATCGAGCAGAGCCCGGTGCCCCCCGAACGGCTGGGCGAGCTGCTGCAGCTCCTGGAGGTGGGCACCATCAGCGGCAAGATCGCCAAGGCCGTCTTCGAGGAGATGTACGCCACCGGCAAGCCCCCCGGAGACATCGTGCGCGAGAAAGGGCTCACGGTGATCGCCGACGCGGGCGCTCTCGAGGCCATCATCGAGAAGGTGATCGCCCAGAACGCCCAGGCCGTGGCCGAGTTCAACGCCGGAAAGGCCGGCAGCAAGAACTTCCTGGTGGGCCAGGTAATGAAGGCCACCCAGGGCAAGGCCGATCCCAAGCTCGTCAACGACCTCCTGGCCAAGAAGCTGGCCTCCTAGCCTCGCGCGCCTGCCCCGGACGGTTCCCGGTTCCCCGTTTCCGGTTACCGGTCCCGGGATCGTGATGTCACCAGACGCCTTCACCCTTTTTTCCTCACAGAACTGGGAACCGGGAACTCCCCGGGGGCCGGCGGCCGTTGACGCCCCCGGGGGGGTGGGTTAGCATAAACAAACGTGGTGCCGGGTCGGCGACCCGGGGCCGGGGCCGGGCGGGGCGGATCCACCCGCGCGGCGGGCCGACCGCTGGGCAGGAGGCGATGACCGATCTGGACCGCAAGCTGGGCGCGCTGCGGCAGTGCCGGCAAGCCATCGAATGGCTGCGGGACGCCCGGCGCGAAACCGTGACCTCCCTGTGGTTCTTCCGGGATCACTTCGCGGACCCGCAGGAGGCCACGCGGGACTGGAAGCAGATCCTCGATCTCATGGACAATACCTTCAGCGTGCTGCTTCGCGGCAACCAGCTCACCACCGACATCCTGCGCGGCCTCACCGAGGCAGAGGGGGACGACACCACCTTCCGCGACGTCCTCACAGAGAAGGTGGAGCGCCTCGAGGCCACCGGAAACCGTGCCGTGCGCGGCGTGCGCAGGTTCGCCGAGGCGGTGGATCCGAATTTCTTCAACACCAACGCCCGCCGGGCCCGCCCCCCCGCCTTCCTCGTCGACGGGTCGGACCCGGAGAGCCTCCCGAAGGTCTTCGGCCACTTGCAAGACCTCGAAGCGCTCATCGCGGAGGAGGAGCACCAACTCGTGGACCTGGATAGCTTCCTCTCCCTGCGGGTGCGGGACCTGGAGATGGGGCTCCAATGGTGATGGCCGCGCGCCGCCTCCGCCGCTGGGCCCTGGCCGTGGGCGGCGTGCTGCTGGCCCTGGCCGCGGCCGCCACGTGGGGGCCGCGCCTCCTGGACCTGGAACGCTACCGGGGCCAGATCGCCCGGCAGGTGGGCCGGGCCATCGGCCGCGAGGTGAGCGTGGGGGGCATCACCGCCAGCATCTGGGGGCTCGGCGCGGAGGCGCAGGGCATCCGCGTGGCCGAGCGGGCCGGGTACGGAACCGCCCCCTTCGTGGAGGCCGAGTCCCTCCGCGTGCGGGTGGAGCTCATGCCCCTTCTCCACGGCCAGGTACGGGTCGCCACCGCCGTGCTGGACCGTCCCAGGATCCACCTGGTGCGGGGACGAGAAGGGCGCTGGAACATCGAAGACCTCTTGCCCGCCGCGGGCCCCGGGGCGGCGGCCCAGGCGGGGCGCCCGACCCCCGAACCCCAGCGCACGCCCCGGCCCGCGGCCGCCGGCGCGCTGCTGGTGAGGGACCTGCGGGCCCGCGGCGGCGAGCTCCGCATCGACGATCTGGCGGGGGGGCGCGGGGGCGGCGCATCGCTGGCCGTCCGCAACGTCCGAATGGACGTGCGGCAGGGTGATCCGGCCGACGCCGTGTCCATCCGAATCGCCGGCGAGGTTTCGGGCGCGACGCTGGAGGCGACCGCCACGCTGGCGCCGCGCGGCGGGGCCCTGACGGTGGATGGGCGCGCCGCCCTCAAGGGGTTTAACCTGGGCGACCTCGAAACATTCCTGGGGAAGGGCGCGGCGGCCGGGCCCGCCGACCTCGCGGTGGCGGCCAAAGGGGTGTGGCCGGGCCTGGAGGTGAACGGCGACTTGGACCTGGCGCGGGCCCGGCTGGACCTGGGCACGGGGGCCCGCAAGGCGCCCGGCGAGGATGCCCATCTCAGCTTCGCCGGCCGCCTCGTGGGGGAGGGGATGGACCTGCCGAAGGTCCGGGTGCGGTGGCGGGGGGCGGCCATCGAGGGCCGGGCGGCGGCGGCGCGGCTTCGGCCCCTCGAGGTGACGTTCGCGGCCGATACCGCCAGGCTCGATCTGGACGCGCTCCTGGCCGCGCCCGCGGCGCCCCAGGGGGCGGAGCCGAAGACCTCCGGGGGTCCAGACCTTTTCGGCGCGGCCGCCGCGTGGGCAGCCCCCCCGCGGGTGACCGCGGGCGCGGCGGGTACCCGCGCGGCCGCCACGGGCGGCCCTTCCGCCTCCCGGGCCGAGGGCACCGTCCACGCGAAGGCCCTGCGATGGCACGGCGTGGAGGCGGGTGACGTGCGGGCCGCCCTGACTTACCGCGACGCCATCCTGGGCTTCCGGAACGTCACGGGGAGCGTGTTCGGCGGTCGCCTTGCGGGCGCCGGAACCGTGGACCTGCGGGGCCGCTACCCGAGCCTCGCCGCCAGCGGGCGTTTGGAGGAGGCCCAGCTTCAGCCCCTAGTAGCGGCCCTGGCACCTGGGAAGAAGGTGGAGGCTCGCGGCATCCTGACGGCGGAGGCCAGGATCACTTCCCCCGCCCTGGTACCGGGCAACACCCTGGGGACCCTGGCGGGCTCGGGCAGCCTCGCGGCCCGGGACGGCCGCGTGGCCGGGTACAAGCCCCTGGAACGCCTGGGAGACACCCTGATGGCCTTCCCGGGCGGCGCCAACCTCCTCAAGGCCCGGCTGGACGAGTTCCAGCGCCTGACCGGCACCTTCACCCTGGACAAGGGGTTCGTGCGCACGCAGGACCTCACGCTGCTCCGGCCGGACGGGCAGGCGAAGGCGGCCGGCAGCATGAACCTGCTCAACACCTCGCTGGATTTCAACGTGGCCATCCGGCTCGGCAAGGTGGGCCTGGATGCCAAGGTGACGGGGACCGCGGCCGACCCGCTGGTGGTACCCACCATGGCGCACCTGGACAAGCGGTTCGAGATGGAGTTCGACCGCGCCCTGAAGGGCGGGGACCGCAGCCAGAAGGTGCAGGACCTCCTCAAGAACCTCCTGCGATGATCCCCCTCGGCCTCCCCTCTCCGGACTCGCGCCCCTTCGTCCCCGCCGCCGCGCACCCGGTGGCGCCGGCGGACGCTGGGCGATAAGGAGTCTCCGTGGCCGGGATGCGCGTGGCCGTGGTGACCCCCCACTTCCTCCCGGCGGTGCGGGGCAACGCCGTGACCGTCCAGCGGATCGTCTCGGGGCTGCGGCAGCAGGGCCTGGACGTGACCGTGATCTCCCTGGACGCGGTGCCGGACCCGGCCGCCGCGCGCGCCCGCATCCGCGCCCTCCGGCCCGACGTGGTGCACGCCTTCCACGCCTACCGGACGGGGCCGCTGGCCACCGAGACGGCCGCGGCGCTGGGCGTGCCGGCCGTCATCACCATCACCGGCACGGACGTGAACCACGACCTCTTCGATCCGGCCCGGCGCCCCGCCGTGATCGGGGCGCTGGAGCGGGCGCAGGCCATCGTGGTGTTCCACGAGGCCATCGGGGAGAAGCTGGGGCGCGAGCTGCCCCCGTTGCGGGAAAAGATCCGGGTCATCGAGCAGTCGGTGCGGTGCGAAGAGGAGGCGTTCGACCTGCGGGCCCGCACCGGCGCCGGCCCCGAGGCCTTCCTCTTCTTCCTCCCGGCCGGCATCCGCCCCGTGAAGAACGTGCTCTACGCCGTGCGGCCGCTGGAGGCGCTGCGCGCCTGCTACCCCGCCCTGCGGCTGGTGATCGCCGGGCCCATCCTGGACGATGGGGAGGGGGAGCGGCTGCGGGCCGCCGTCGCATCCCGGCCGTGGGTCCATCACCTGGGGCCGCTGAGCCACGGCGAGATCTGCGCCAGCCTCAAGACGGTGCAGGTGGTGCTCAACACCTCCATCTCCGAGGGCGGCATGTCCAACGCGATCCTGGAGGCCATGAGCCAGGGCGTGCCCGTCCTGGCCTCGGATATCGAGGGCAACCGCACCATCATCGCCGACGGCGTGGACGGCTTCCTCTTCGCCAGCGAGGAGGAATTCGCGGCCAAGGCCGAGGCCCTCCTCCGGGACCCGGTCCTGCGCCGGCGCCTGGGCGGGGCCGGGAAGGCCAAGCTGGACCGCGAGTTCCCCCTCAAGGGAGAGATCGGCGAGCACCTGGCCCTCTACCGATCCCTGGCGCCCGCCCCCTCTCGGGCCTGACCTCCCCGAGGACCGCCGACCGATGACCGACGACCGACGACCAAACCCCGGTGACCCTCGGTGCCCCGCCGGGGCAGCGCCTCTGATGTCGCAGCGCGCGCGCGAAGCGCAGGCACCGTCGGCGGTCGGCCGTCGGCGGTCGGCCGTCGGCGGCCCGTGATGGATCTGCGCGGGCTGCAGGTCTTCTGCAAGATCGTGGAGCTGAAGAGCTTCTCGCGTGCGGCCGAGGCCGTGCTCCTCACGCAGCCCACGGTGAGCGGGCACATCAAGGCCCTGGAGGAGGCGCTGGGGCTGCGCCTGTTCGACCGGTCCGGCAAGCACGTCACTCCCACCCAGGCCGGCGAATTGCTCTACGGCTACGCCCGGCGGATGCTGGCCGTGCGCGACGAGGCGGAGCAGGCCCTCGCCGAGTTCAAGGGCGGGCTCAAGGGGAGCCTCTGCATCGGCGGCAGCAGCATCCCCGGGGCCTATGTGCTGCCGTCCCTCATCGCCCGCTTCAAGCAGGACTACCCGGACGTGCGGATCCACCTGAGGATCGGGGACTCGCGCGAGGCCTGCCGCGCCGTGGCCGAGGGCCACTGCGACTTGGCCGCCGTGGGCGCCCGGTTCGACGACGCGCGGCTGCACTTCGAGCCCCTGGCCGAGGACGAAATGCTGCTGGTGGTGCCCCCCCGGCACCCGTGGGCGCGGCGGGCCAGCGTGCGCCTCAAGGACCTGCCGGGGCAGCCCTTCATCGTGCGCGAGGTGGGGTCCGGGTCCCGGCAGTACGCCGAACGGGCGCTGGCGGACCGGGGGCTGGCCCCGGGGAAGCTGCGCGTGGTGGCCGAGATGGGGAGCAACGAGGCCGTGCGCGAGGCGGTGAAGGCCGGTTCGGGCGTGGCCATCATCTCGCGGCGCGCCGTGCAGGACGACCTGAAGGCGGGGATGCTGGCCGCCGTGCGCATCGAGTCGGTCCGCTTCCTGCGCCAGTTCTACATCGCCTCGCACCGGGCCCGCACCAAGTCCCCCGCCTGCCGGGCCTTCCTGCGGTTCCTGGGGAAGGGCGACGGCCCGCCGGACGGGGCGGGGCGGCGGCGGCGCGCCGGCGCCCGCCCCGGGGCGCCGGAAGGGTAGCCCCCGGCCTCCGGCGGCCCTGGCGGCGCGCCGCAACGGCAGAACGGCCATTGCCCGGCGGGGCACGAGGGACCGGGGCGGAAATCTCGAACCAATGCCATGCTGGGTGCTGAAGAACGCGCTATCGCGCAGGCTGCTCAAAAGGGCCCAGATGCGAGGCGGCGCGCGAAGCGCCGAGTGAGGCGTACTCCGGGTACGCCGCAGCGAGCGCGCGAGCGCGCCAACGCCGCAGATGGGTCCTTTTCAGCAGCCTGCTAAGGGAGGAGACGGCGTGAAGGCTGTGGACGTACTGCCCAACTACCGCGAGGAGCTCAGCCGGATCCCCAAGTTGATCGAGGGCCTCACCCGGGCCGAGCTGGACCGGAAGATGGTGGACCATCCCAAGGTGCGCTCCATCGGGGACCTGGCGCGACACCAGGCGGACGTGGAGGGCCTCTTCCTGGCGACCCTGGTGGGAAAGGATCGCCCGGCCAAACTCACCCGCGAGACCCACGGCGACGCGGCCGGCATCGTGAAGGCCATGGGCGGCGTGCGCGAGCAGCTCGCCGGGTACGTGGACGAGCTCTCCCTCGAGGACCTGAACAAGACGCTGAAGACCGCCATGGGCGAGAGGACCGTGAAGCAGGTCCTCTGGGGGCTTGTCTCCGAGATGAACAACAACCGGGGCCAGATCCTGTTGAACCTGCGCCTCCAGAACCCGGACCGCTAGTCCACATTGTGCGTGGAGCCGCTCACACCCTCATCCGTACCCGCTCCCTCAGCGAGGGAGAGGGCAAGTGTATCTTCCCCTCGCCCCCGGAGGGGGAGAGGGACGGGGTGAGGGGGTGCCTGAAACGCTGAAGTCCGATTCACGAACCATGCGGCCTAGCGCGGGCAGACTTCCAGGAGGACGATGACGCCGACGCCATCACCAGAGCAGGCGGTGGCCGCGGCCGCCGGGCCGGGGCCCGCGGCGCGGCCCGCCGTGGCGTGGATCAAGATGGGCCTGCTGCTGGCCTTCGCGGCGGCCGCCATCTTCGTCTATCGCTCCACGGAGGTCGGCCGGTACCTCAGCAAGGATGCCGTTCGGGGTCTCGTCCTCTCCTTCGGGGCCCTGGGCCCGGCGGTGCACATCCTCCTGTACGCCGCGTCGGTGACGGCCTTCGTGCCCGCCACCGTCATGTCCATCGCCGGCGCCATCGCCTTCGGGAAGGTGACGGGCGCCGCGTACAACCTGGTGGGCGCCGTTCTGGGCGCGGCTTCCTCGTTCCTGGTGGGGCGCTACCTGGGACGCGACCTGGCGGCGCGCCTCATCAGGGGCCGGCTCCGGGAACTGGATGCCGCAGCCGAGCGCAACGGGTTCTCCGTCATCTTCTACCTGCGGCTGGCCTACTTCCCCTTCGTGCCCCTGAACTATGGGGCGGGGCTCACCCGGATCCGGTTCCGCGACTTCTTCTGGGGGACGGCGCTGGGGATCATCCCGGGCACTTTCATCTTCACGTATTTTCTGGACGAGGTGACCAACATCGGGAGCGCCGCGGACCTCCTCAAGCTGCGGTTTCTTTTCCCCGTCGCCCTCTTCGGCGTCTCCTTCCTGATCCCGCTGGGGGTGAGGCGCGTGGCGGCGCGATGGTTCCCGGGAGGGCCGCTGTGAGCGCGCCCACCGGCTTGGCATCGTCCCCGCCGACAGCGCCGCGGGCGTCCTTCGCGCAGTCCAGCCCCGCGTGAGCCCAGGTCGCCAGAAGGGGCGCGTCCGAGGCAGGCGTTGAGCGGCGTCAGCATCATCATCCCCGTCCTGAACGAGGCCGCCCGGCTCCCCGCCCTGCTTGCGCACCTGGCCCCGCTCCGGGACCGCGCCGAGGTCATCGTGGTGGACGGCGGCAGCACGGACGGCGGCGCCGACGCGGCGCGGGCCCTCGGCTGGCCGCGCGTCCTGGCGGCGCCGCGGGGCCGCGGCCGCCAGATGAACGCCGGGGCCGTTGCCGCCGGCGGCGAGGTGTTCCTCTTCCTGCACGCGGACGCGCGGCTGCCGGCCGGCGCCCTGGGGGACATCCGCGCGGCCCTGGCGGACGCCCGCGTGGTCGGCGGCCGGTTCGACGTGCGGCTGGACGGCCCGCGCCCCATCTACCGCGCGGTGGAGGCGCTCATGAACCTGCGATCACGCTGGACGGGGATCTGGACCGGCGATCAGGCGATCTTCGTGCGCCGCACCGTATTCGAGCGCCTGCAGGGCTATGCCGATATCCCCCTCATGGAGGACGTGGAATTCAGCCGCCGCCTGAAGCGGGCGGGCCGCACGGTTTGCCTGCGCGCGCGCGTCCTCGCCTCGGCCCGCAAGTGGGAACGGGAGGGGCCCCTCCGCACGATCGCGCTCATGTGGGCCCTGCGCTTCCTCTACATGCTGGGCGCCTCCCCCGCCCGCCTGCACCGCCTGTACTACCGCCGGCCTTCCGCCCCGTCCCTCCCCTCCCCGGGCCAGACCGGCCCCCGATTGTAGCCCATCCAACTATCGGTATTTCCTATTTGTTCTATAGCCGCCTTATGCGGTATGCTGGCGGTGTTGATTCGGGCTTCAGTCACCCGCAGGATCCCCGTATCCCGCGTCCGCCATCCTGGATCCCATATCGAAGGGCACGCCGATGAGCGCGCGACGGACCACCGTCATCTTCAGGGCCACCGCGGCACCCGGCTCGCAGACATGACGCCCGGGAACGATCGGCCCAAGGTCCTGCTCGTTGGGGCAACCGGGATGGGCCGCGGCGACGAGGAGCTGGGCGGCACCATCCTCGGCAACTTCCTGAAGGTGCTGGTGGCCACGCCCCGCCGGCCCGGAACCATCGTCTGCTGGAACGCGGCCGTGACACTCCTGGCGGCCGATTCCCCCGTGGTGGACCTGTTCCGGCAGCTCGAGGGTGTGGGCATCCACGTCATCGCGTGCAAGACGTGCGTGGAGAAGTTCGGCCTCCAGGGCAAGCTGGAGGCCGGCGAGGTATCCACGATGCCGGTCATCGCCGACCTGCTGCTGCAGGCCGACGTCCTGACCGTGTGAACCCGCCACGCACCGGCCGATGGGCGCCCGCTGCGGGATCCGGCGGGCGCCTCGGGGAAGACCCGCGACATGAACCCCCGCACGGTGGACCCGGCCCACCGGAGGGGGTGTCCTTGCGGGGCAGGCAGAGCCGCTCACCACATGGAACCCTGGACCCCGAGATTGCCTTAGGGCGTTCGGCCGAGCAGCCGATCGGGGCCAGGCGCCGCCCGCGCCGTTGCGCGGGGGCGGAGGGCGACCACCCAAGGGAGGTGTCACCATGAACCGGCGCACGTTTCTGAAGACCGCCACCGCCTTGCCCATCGCCGCAAGCATCACGCAGGCCCCCGGGTTCCCGGCGCTCGCGTGGGCCCAGCACAAGGACTTCATGCCCCGTCCCGGCACCTGGCGCAGCTTCGAGATCACCACACAGGTGGAGGTGCTGAAGCCGGCCGGGGTGACGCGGGCGTGGCTGCCCATCCCCGTGGTCAATTCGGAGTACCAGAAGACGGCGGGAAACCAATGGTCGGGAAACGCCAAGACCATGCAGGTGCTCACCGACCCGAAGTTCGGGGCCAGCATGCTGTATGCCGAGTTCGCTCCAGGTGAGACGGCCCCCGCGGTAAAGCTCACGAGCCGGTTCCAGACCCAAGACCGCGCCCTCGATTGGTCCAAGAAGGCCGCCGTCACGGAGGACCTGGGAAAACTCAGCCTCTGGATCCAGCCCACGGACCTGATGCCCACGGACGGGATCGTGCGGGACACCGCGCACCAGATCACCAAAGGCAAGCGAACGGATCTGGAGAAGGTGCGGGCCGTCTACGACTGGATCCTGGCCAACACCTATCGCGAGCCGAAAGTCCGCGGCTGCGGCATAGGCGATATCAAGGCCATGCTCGAGACCGGGAACTTCGGCGGGAAGTGCGGGGACATCAACGGCCTGTTCGTGGGCCTCGTGCGAGCCGTGGGCGTGCCGGCGCGGGACCTGTACGGGATCCGCGTGGCCCCGTCCGCGTTCGGTTACAAGGCGCTGGGCGCGGGCTACGCCACCATCGCCAAGGCGCAGCATTGCCGGGCCGAGGTGTTTCTGAAGGACTACGGCTGGGTGGCCATGGACCCGGCCGACGTGGGCAAGGTGGCCCGCGAGGAAACCAGCGAGTGGCTCAAGATCGATGACCCGCTCGTTCAGGCGGTGCGCCCGAAGCTCTTCGGCGGCTGGGAGGGCAATTGGCTCGCGTTCAACTTCGCCCACGACGTGGAGTTGCCGCACGCGACGAAAGGCGGCAAGCTCGGGTTCTTCATGTACCCGCAGGCCGAGACGGCCAACGGGCGGCTCGACAGCCTCGATCCGGACAGCTTCAAGTACGCTATCGGCTCGCGCGAACTGAAGGCGTAGTTGCCTGGCAGGCTGCTGAAAAAGGCCCATCTGCGGCGTTGGCGCGCTCGCGCACTCCCTGCGGCGTACCCGGCGTACGCCTCAGTCGGCGCTTCGCGCGCCGCCTTGCACCTGGACCTTTTTGAGCAGCCTGGGTACGAGCGAGTCTTTCAGCAACCTGCTAGAACACGATGGGCCGACAAGGGCCGTGACGCGGCACCCGCGGCACGGCCCTTGTCGCGTCCCGAACGCCCGCCCATGTCCTCTCGCCGGCTGTTCCTGTCCTCGGCGATCGCGTGCCTCGCGTTGGCGGGCGTGGGTGCCCCGCCCCGCGCCCAGGCCGGCACCGCGCGATTCATCCCATGGAAAGACGCCGGCACCCCGCCGCTGGCCCTCAAGGATCCCGCCGGCGCGCCCCACGCCCTCGCCGACTACCGCGGGAAAATCGTCCTGGTGAACTTCTGGGCCACCTGGTGCGATCCGTGCCGCGAGGAAATGCCTTCCATGCAGCGGCTGAAGGAACGGCTCGCCGACCGGCGGTTCGCGATCCTCGCCGTGAACTACGGGGAATCGCAAGAGAAGGTGGCCGAATTCCTGAAACGTGTGCCGCTCGATCTCCAGATGCTCCTCGATCCGGGCCAGGAGACGGCGAGGGCCTGGAAGGTCCGCATCCTTCCCGTGAGCTTCCTGCTCGACGCGGGGGGCCGTGTCCGTTACAGCGTCATCGGTGAGATAGACTGGGAGGGCCCTGAAGCCGTGAACGCCGTTCGGCGCCTCTTGCGCTCCACGGCCGGGGCCCCGTAACACACGGGGCCCGTCCCCGTACCGTGCCGACGCGTCCGGGCCGTCCTCGCCGTCCAGCTTCGCCGCCGCCTGCTATCGGCTCTCCGACGCTGCGGATACCGGACCCCCTCGGTGCTCCGGCGGTTCATTTCATACAGCTGCCCAGCGCCATACTCTTGCCCGCCTGCACGAAGCCGCCGTCGAGGTCCTTGGGCCTGGGTGAGGGTCCCCGCGCGACCGTTTGACATGCCACCACCCAAGTGGTAGGCACTCTAGCATATTCGTGTTCGGTCGGAAGAGGAGCGCCCATGGGCCCGCACATCGATTCGCGCGTTCAGATCGGTCATGTGCACCTGAAGGTGGCCGATCTCGAACGGGCGCTGGCATTTTATTGCGGCGTGCTCGGGTTCGAGCTGATGCAACGGATGGGCCCGGCGGCGGCCTTCATCAGCGCGGGGGGCTACCACCACCATATCGGCTTGAACACGTGGGACAGTCGCGGGGGGTCGCCGCCGCCGCCGGGCACCACGGGGCTCTACCACCTGGCCATTCGGTATCCGGATCGGCGGGCGTTGGCGGATGCGCTCCGGCGCCTGGCGGCCGCGAAGGTCCCCCTGGAGGGGGCCAGCGACCATGGCGTGAGCGAAGCCCTGTACCTTCGCGACCCGGATGACAACGGCGTGGAGCTGTACTGGGACCGCCCGGCGGCCGAGTGGCCCCGGACCCCCGACGGGCAGCTCGCGATGTACACCAAACCGCTCGATCTCGCGTCACTCCTGGCCGCGGGGGAGGGGGGACAGTGAGCGGCACGTTTTGAGGCACGGGGCGAGGGGCGATGATCGATGCGGGTTTCCCTCGCGGCGCTGTTTGTCCCGCAAGCGACCCGCACCGGAGCGCCGCTTCTCGTTCCCGGAAGGACCTTCGGTCCTGATGATGTTCAAGCACCTGGCGCTCCACGACTGCTTTCACGGGTACCGCGTCGAGGAGCTCCTCCTTCGCAAAGAGTGGCCGCCCCCCTCCCCATTCTGGAGGCCCACTGATCCTCCCGGCCCAACAGGCGGCCACGCCGTCGCGCCGTCGCGCACAGTGCCGTCGCTCCACCCGATGGACCGCACTCCCTGAGCGGTGAGGACCTTGCCATGAGTGATAACGCCATCGCCATCGAACCGCGGAAACGGATCGCGCTCGTCGCCCACGACAACAAGAAGCGGGACCTCCTGGAGTGGGCGCAGTTCAACCGCGACCTCCTCGCACAGCATGAACTGTTCGCCACCGGCACCACCGGCACGTTCCTCGAGGAGGCCCTCCGCACGCCCATCGTGAAGCTCCAGAGCGGTCCGCTCGGGGGCGACCAGCAGATCGGCGCCAAGATCGCCGAGGGCACCATCGACTTCGTCATCTTCTTCTGGGACCCCCTGGAGCCGCAGCCTCACGATCCCGACGTGAAGGCCCTCCTCAGGATCGCGGTCGTCTGGAACATCCCGGTCGCCTGCAACCGCGCTTCCGCCGACTTCATGATCTCGTCCCCATTGATGTCGTCGGCCTACGAACGCCTCCTGCCGGACTACGAGAGCTATCGCGAACGGCTGCAAAAGCGCCCGGACGCCTAGCAGGCTGCTGAAAAAGGCCCATCTGCGGCGTTGGCGCGCTCGCGCGGCGCTGCGACGTAAGGACCCAGTACGCCTCGCGCCTCGCATCGCGCGCCGCCTTGCATCTGGACCTTTTTGAGCAGCCTGCGGAAAGGTGGGTTTTTCAGCATCCTGCTAGCCCCGCGATCCGGCGGGACGTGCCCGCGGCACGTCGCGCTGCACTGAACTCGAGGCCGTTAGCCCGGATTCTCCGGGCGGATTTTCGCGAGGAATCCGGGAACGTCCAACGACCGATTACCCAAGTTGTCGAAAGCTGAAGGGGGGATCGGAGGAACCTGACAAGTCGAGATTAGATGCGGCCTCGCGCGGCTCAGGTGCGCTTTCTCCCGGGGCCTCCGCAGCGAAGCGGCGCCGGAGAAGGGCGAACGGTTGGCTCAAGCGGCTGGCTGGACGAACTCGCGTAGGGCGGCCTCGATCTCCCAGGGAAATGCCGTGCCGAGGAAGCGCCGCACGACACGCCCTCGCTCAAACACGAGGATCGTCGGCAGGCAGGTGATGCCGTAGCGGACCGCCTCTGCGGGCGAGACGGAGCGGCGGAGGGGGGCAAGCGCTTAGCGCGCCGATCGGTACGGGGGGCGGGCCAGCGAGGTGAAGAGGGCGGAGGCGGCCACCAGGATCGCGCTGGCGGCGAAGATGGCCCGGTAGCTGCGGGTGAGGTCGAAAGCCAGGCCGCCGGCGTAGGATCCCAGGCCCCCGGCGAAGTGGTGGAACATGTTGCCGGCCCCGAAGATGGCCCCCTGGTAGGCCGGGCCGAAGAGGTTCCCCACGAAGGTGGAGGTGAGGGGGGCCGTGGTGAAGAACGTGGCGCCGAAGAGGGCGGCGAAGAGGTACAGTTGCCACGTGTTCCGGACCAGCAGCAGGAACGCGAGGGAGGCGGCCCGGAGCAGGTAGGTGGCCACCAGGGCCCGGCGCGTGCCCACCCGGTCCGCCAGGGAGCCGGCCAGCAGGATGCCGGCGATGTTCGCCGCGCCCCAGAGGGTGACGGCGTTCGCCGCCACGGACTGGGACAGACCCAGGTCCGTGGCGAAGGGCGGCAGGTGCGTGGTGAGCAGGAAGTCCGTGAACCCGCAGCCCACGTACCCGCCCGCCATCCACCAGAAGGCCGGCGTGCCCATGGCCACCCTCTGCGTCAGCGAGTGGGCCAGGTCCAGCGAAGGGACGGGAGAGCCCGGCCCGGCGTGCAGCGGGGGCGGGTCGTGCAGCCAGGCGGCGATGAGAACGAAGAACAGGACCAGCAGCCCGGCCAGCAGCAGGTAGGTGCGCCGCCACCCGACGGCCTCGGTGGCGTGCGCCGCCACCTGCGTGAACATCAGGTGCCCCAGGGAGAACCCGCAGGCCCCCACCGCCATGACGAAGCCCCGCTGCCCGGGGAACCACCGGCTGATGTGGACGGAGATGGGAAGGATGCTGGTGCCCGTGTAGCCGGCGGCGGCCACCACGCCGTACAGCAGGATGAGCTGCCAGGGCGTGTGCACGCGGCCCACGAGCCCCGTGCCCAGCGCCATCACGAGCATGGAGGGGAGGATCACCCGCCGGGGACCGAAGCGATCCACCAGGCGCCCGAAGAAGGGCTGGGCCAGGCCGTATACCAGCAGGCTGGCCGTGGAGGCCAGGGCCAGGGTACCGCGGTCCCATCCAAATTCCAGGAGCATCGGCTTGAAGAGGATGCCGAAGGAGAAGTTCACGCCGGTGCAGACGAAGAGGACGGTGAACCCGGCCCCCAGGGCAGACCAGGCCCCGCGGCGGGCGGCGGGGTGCGCGCCGGCCTCCATCAGGCCAGCAGCATCACGCCGGCCACGATGAGGGCCGCGCCCAGGGCCTTCGCCGCCGCGATCGGCTCGCCCAGCACCAGCACGCTCAGGACCACCGGGACTTTCCCTCCGCCCGGCCTGACTGGCCCGTGGCCACCGCCACCCCGGCCATGCAGGCAGCGATGAAGACCGTGGGCACCAGGAGGACGAGCAAGGGCGTGGCCCCTCGGAGCGCCAGCTTCGCGAACAGGGGCGTGGTCCCCCACAGCAGCACCGAGAGGAACACGAGGGGCAGCAACGGCATGACGCCTCCTCCGCCGGGATGAGCACCCGGACTGCCGCCGGCCGGCACCACGGCCGCCCGATTATATCCGAAGCCGGGGCCGGCGCGAACGATTCTCGCGGCTGGCCCGGGGAGGTCTCGGCGCGGCCGTAGAGACGGACCGGGGAGTTGTGTAGGGGATGGGTGGGGGATGCGGGTGGCGGCCCACTTCATCCGTGAGCCGTCGGGCGATCTGCCCCCGGCCCTCAGGGGCTCTGCGTCTGCAGGACCGCCTCGAGGTAGGCGCGGCTGTGCGGGCCCTCCCACTCCCGGAGCCCGATGGCCTTCCACAGGATTCGACCCTCGCGGTCCAGCAGGAAGCTCACCGGGAGGCCCCGCACCGCGAACCGTCTGCTGGTGGACCCGTCCGCGTCCAGGACGGCCGGGAAGCTGAGGCGGAGTTCCTTCATGAAGGCCTCCACCTGCGCCTTGGAGTCCCTCACGTTCACCGCCACGATGGCCAACCCCCGATCCCGGTAGGCCCGCAGGAGGCGCTCCATGGCCGGCATCTCCTCCCGGCACGGCACGCACCAAACGGCCCAGAAGTTCAGGAAGACCACCTTGCCCCGAAGGTCGGCCAGCCTCAGCACCTGGCCGCTCGGTTCCGGGAGCGCCAGCGCCGGCGCCGGGAGCGGCTCCGCAGGCACCTGAACCCTAAGGGCTTCCAGGTGATCGTCCAGGCTGTCGGCGCGGGCCGGAGCGCCGGCCATCGCGGCCCCGGCCAGGAGGCAGGCCGCAAGGAAGGCCCGGGATGCACAGCGCCCCGGATCGGCCTCGGCCCCGAGGCCCTCACGGCGCGCGATTCTCGAGATGCGATGGGCGGCTTGGGGCATGGCTGGGATGGAGGGTTACGGCCCCGCGCTGCGGCGGAGTTGATCCGCGGCCTCCGCGAGGGCGCGGAGCTTCCGGAACGCCACCTCCGGCGTCCCCACCGGCCGGTCGGCGAAGGTCCCGAAGCCGCAGTCGGGATTCAGGAACACCCGTTCGGCCCCCACCACGTCCGCCGCCTCGCGCACCCTCTTCACGATCTCGTCCGGCGTTTCCACGTCGTGGGTTCGGGGGTTGACAGCCCCGAGGCCGATCTGCGCGCCCGAGGGGAGGCCGCGGAGCGCCTCGGGCGACCCGGCGCGGGGCGTGGCGTACTCCAGGACGAACTGCCGGACCTTCATGCGGCTGAAATACGGGATCAGCGGATCGTAGGGGCCCTCCAGCAGGACCTCCTCCTTCTGGCTCCAGTTCCCCCGGCAGACGTGCAGCGCCACGATGGGCCCCTCGATCCCGTCCACCACGCGGTTGATCAGGTCGACGGCGAAGTCCAGCTCCCCTTCGGGGCTGGCGCTGGCCGCCAGCGCCGCGCACATGAAGGTGCGTGTGGCCGACTTGCCGGCGAAGACCAGTTCGGTGAGCACCGGCTCGTCGAACTGCACCATCTCGGCCCCCGCCGCGACCAGCGCCCGCAGCTCCGCCCGCAGGATCCCCACGATGTCCTCGGCCAGGGACTCCCGCGTGGGATAGGCCGTTTCCGACAGGTTCTTCACCCAGGTCGAACGGCTCAGCAAGTACGGGCCGGGGAGCGTGATCTTCACCGGTTTCCGGGTATGCTCCCTGAGGAACCGGAGGTCATCGAGGGCCAGCGGATCCCGGGGCCGGAGCTTGCCCACCACCGTCGGGTTCTTGATGGCGAAGGCCGGCACGTCCAGGGCGCTCAGCAGGGTCTCGAAGGCCGCCTTGTCCTCCACGTACTCCAGAAGCTCCGCCATCGTCATCAGGCGGATCCCATCCATCCGGTCGCAGATGAAGGAGTAGAAGTTGTCGCGGCGCTGCTCCCCGTCCGAGACGATGTCCACCCCCGCGTCCTCCTGGTACTTGATGGCCAGGAGGGTCGCCTCGTCCTGGAGGGCGCGCAGGTCGGGCCGCTTCCGCTTCATGGCCTCCAGCAGCCACGACGGGCGGGGCCAACTCCCCACGACGGTGACCGGATACAGCGGCCAGCGCGACATATGGTCCCTTGACTATCGGGCCTCGTGGGCCGCCGAGGGGGTCCTACGGCCCATGAAGGCCCGGACCAGCCGGCTGCACGGTGGTACCCAGCGCCACCGAGCGACCCCGGCGAAGTCCTAGATCCACAACACCCAGGCGTCCTGCATGTTCTTCATGAGCCAGTC
>DASPOZ010000376.1:0-11449 GCA_035625755.1 Candidatus Sulfotelmatobacter sp. | reverse complement strand
CTCCCCTTACTACGGGCTGCACACCCTGATGGCCCTGGCGGCCGCCCTCGTGTTCCGGCTCAACGTGGCCGCCACCCTGGTGGGAGCCTGGCTCGTGATCCCGCCGGCGATCCCCGTGACCATGGCCTTCAGCCTCCAGGTGGGCTGGCTCCTGGTGGGGAAGCCCGTTCGGGGGCATCCGGCGGCGCATGGCGTCTCGGCCCTCGCCCTGTGGGCGCGGCTGTCCCGCCACCTGTGGCCGCTGGTGGTGGGGACCACGGTAGTGGGGTTGGCGGCGGCCGTCCTCGCCTACATTTTCGCCTTCCAGGCCGTCGTCCGCATCCGCACCGCCCGCGCCGCGGCGGCGCAAGTGGGCGAAAGCAAACCCTCCGACGGCGACTTTCAACTTGACAAACCGGAGCCGCCCGTTTAGCCTCAGCATTTGTCTTTTCGGCAAACCCACATGTTCACCCAGCTCCAAGACCGCTTCGGCCAGATCGTCAAGACCCTGCGGGGGTACGGCCGCCTCAGCGAGGACAACATGGCCGAGGCCCTCCGCGAGGTGCGCCTGGCGCTCTTGGAGGCGGACGTCCACGTCAAGGTGGTCCGCCAGCTTCTGGAGCGGGTGCGGGAACGGGCCGCGGGGCAGGAGGTGCTGGGGAGCCTCACGCCCGGCCAGCAGGTGGTGCAGGTCGTCTACGAGGAGCTGGCGGCCCTGATGGGCGGCCGCCGGGCGGTCCTGGCCACGGCGCCCCAGCCGCCCACGGTGATCATGCTGGTGGGCCTGAACGGGTCCGGCAAGACCACCACGGCGGCCAAGCTGGGCCGGCACCTGCAGGCCGAGGGGCGCCGCCCGCTCCTGGTCGCGGCGGACCTGGCGCGGCCCGCCGCCGTGGAGCAACTGGCGGTGCTGGGCCGCCAGCTCGGCGTGGCCGTGCACGCGGAGCCGAGTGCCGCCGACGCGGGGGCCGTGTGCCGCGCCGCCCTGGCCCGCACGCGCACCGAGAGCCTGGACCCGGTGATCGTGGACACGGCGGGCCGCCAGCACGTGGACGCGGCGCTCATGGAGGAGCTCCGGGAGCTCAAGGCGCTCGTCCAGCCCCACGAGATCCTCATGGTGGCCGACGCCATGACGGGGCAGGACGCCGTGACCTCGGCCACGGCCTTCCACCAGGCGCTGGACGTCAGCGGCTTCGTCCTGACCAAGCTGGACGGGGACGCGCGCGGCGGCGCCGCCCTCTCCATCCGGGCCGTCACCGGCCGGCCCGTCAAGTTCGTGGGCGTGGGCGAGAAGCCGGACGCCCTGGAGCCCTTCCACCCGGACCGCATGGCCTCCCGCATCCTGGGCATGGGGGACGTGCTCACGCTGGTGGAGCGGGCCCAGGAGACGGTGGACCTGCGCGAGGCCGAGGCCGTGGCGCGGAAGCTGCGCCGGGCCAGCTTCACCCTGGAGGACTTCAAGGGGCAGCTCCAGCAGATGAAGAAGATGGGCCCGCTGGACCAGCTCCTGGGCATGATCCCGGGCCTGGGCCGCCTCAAGGGCGTCCCCGAGGTGGACCAGCACGAGCGCGAGCTCAAGCGGATGGAGGCCATCATCGATTCGATGACGGTCCGCGAGCGGCGGAACCCCGACCTGCTGGACGCCAGCCGGCGCCGGCGCATCGCGGCCGGATCGGGCACCACGGTGGCCGAGGTGAACCGGCTGGTGCGCCAGTTCGCCGAAGCCCAGAAGATGATGAAGCAGCTCATGAAGGGCCACGCCGCCGGCCGCCTGGCCGGGCGCGGCGTGCTCCCGCCGCGCTAGCGCGGACGGGGGCGGAGGAGATCCCGGATGCCAGTCAAGATTCGCCTGCGGCGGCTGGGGGCCAAGAAGAAGCCCTTCTACCGCCTGGTGGTGGCCGATTCGCGCGCGCGGCGGGACGGCCGGTTCATCGAGAGCCTGGGCACGTACGATCCGTTGCGGGACCCGCCCGCCGTCACCCTGGACGAGGACCGGACGCTGCACTGGCTGCGCAAGGGCGCCCAGCCCACGGACACGGTGCGGCGCATCCTTGCGCGCCGCGGCGTCCTGCGGCGGGCGGCGCAGCGGGCGGCCGCCGCGCCGGAGTAACCGAACCCCACCCCACGAACGGGCGGGGTCCCCACTCGAGGAGGCGCCGGTGTACAAGGACCTGGTGGAATACGTCGCGCGGGCCCTGGTGGACAACCCGGAGCAGGTCCTGGTGGAAGCGGTGGACGACGACACCACGACCACCCTCCGACTGCGGGTGGCCTCGGCCGATCTCGGGCGGGTCATCGGCAAGCAGGGGCGCACGGCCAAGGCGCTGCGGACCCTGCTGCACGCCTCGGCGGCCAGGTCCAACCGCCGGGCGGTCCTCGAGATCCTGGAGTGACGCCGGAGTTGCCTGCGGGCGCCGGGCCCGCCACACAGCCGGCGGACAAGCCGCGCCACATCCTGGTGGCGGAGGTGCTGCGGGCCCACGGCCTCCGGGGCGAGGTGCAGATCCGGCTCCTGGCGGATTCGTGGGAGGCCCTGGGCCGGCCCGCCGCCCTCTACGTGGAGGCCGAGGGGGCCGGGGCGGGCCCCGCCCCGCGGCCGCTGACCGTGGAGGGGGTGCGGGGCGGCGGGGCCCGGCTGATCCTGAAGCTGGCCGGCGTGGAGACGCGGGAGGCCGCCGCCGCCCTCGCCGGCCGGAGGCTGGGCATCCCGCGCGCCGCGGCGCCGCCGCTGCCCGAGGGCCGGTACTACCACTACGACATCCTGGGCCTCAGGGTGGTGGACCCCGCCGGCCGAGACCTGGGCCGGATCGCGGAGGTCGTGTCCTCCCCCAGCAACGATGTCTACGTGGTCCGCGGCCCGCAGGGTGAGTGGCTGCTGCCGGCCACCCGGGCCCTCGTGGCCGCGGTGGACCTGGAGGCCGGTGTCCTGCGGGTCCGCGATGTTTCCGACCTCCTGGAAGGCTAGGACGCGGGGAGGCGTGGAGGCCAGACGCAGAACGCTTACGACGGCCGGCGGCGTCAAGCGTCTGGGCCTTCCGGCATTTTGCAGGTTGCTGAAAACTCGTTCGGGTGCAGGCTGTTCAAAAAGGTCCAGATGCAAGGCGGCGGGCGATGCGCCGAGTGAGGCGTACGCCGGGTACGCCGCAGCGAGCGCGCGAGCGCGCCAACGCCGCAGGTGGGCCTTTTTCAGCAGCCTGCTAGGGGCGTGAAGCGATTCGACGTGGTCACGCTCTTCCCCGGCATGTTCCGGGGCCCGCTGGAGGAGAGCATCCTGCGGCGCGCGCAGGACCGCGGGCTGATCCAGGTGGCCGTGCACGACCTGCGGGCCTGGACGCAGGACCGGCACCACGTGGTGGACGATACGCCCTACGGCGGCGGCGCCGGCATGGTGCTGAAGCCGGAGCCGGTCTTCGCCGCGGTGGAGGCGCTGAACGCGCACCGCGGGGCCACGGTGGTCCTCCTCTCGCCCCAGGGCGAGCGCTTCACGCAGGCCCTGGCGGCCGAGTTGGCGGGGCGTGACCACCTGATCCTGGTCTGCGGCCGCTACGAGGGGTTCGACGATCGGGTGGCGCTGGGGCTGGGCGCCCGCGAGGTCAGCATCGGGGACTACGTGCTCACCGGCGGGGAGCTCCCGGCGCTGGTGGTGCTCGACGCGGTAGCGCGGCTCGTCCCGGGCGTCTTGGGGGACGCCGATTCGGCCCGACACGATTCCTTCGCCACCGGCCTGCTGGACCACCCGCAGTACACCCGGCCGCCTTCGTTCCGGGGGCTGGCCGTGCCCGAGGCGCTGCTCTCGGGCGATCACGGGCTGATCCGCCGCTGGCGGCGCAAGGAGGCCCTGCGGCGCACGCTGGAGCGGCGGCCGGACCTGCTGGCGCGGGCCGCGCTCACGGATGAGGACCGCGCCCTGTTGGATGAGATCTCCCGCGAGGCCGCCGCGGCGGGCCCGCGGGCGGCAAGGAGTCCGTCATGATGGAATTCGTCCGGATGGCAGAGGCCCCCCACGTGAAGGCCCAGCGGCCCGATTTCAGGCCGGGGGACACGGTGAAGGTGCACGTGCGGGTGCTGGAGGGGGACAAGGAGCGCCTGCAGGCCTTCGAAGGCATCGTGACCCGGCGCCGCGCCAGCGGCACGCGGGCCACCTTCACGGTGCGCCGGGTGACCTACGGGGTGGGCGTGGAGCGCACCTTTCCCCTCCACTCGCCCATGATCGACAAGATCGAAGTGGTGCGGCGGGGCGACGTGCGGCGGGCCCGCCTCTACTATCTGCGGCAACTGAGGGGCAAGGCGGCGCGTATCAAGGAGCGCCGGCTCCCCCCGCCCGCCTCCTCCTGACCCCTTGCGGATTTCGGATTGCGGATTACAAGGATGGCAAGGGCCGATTTGCGTTCATTGTTGAACAATCCGCGTTCCGCAATCCGCATTCCGCAATCGCCGATGGCCGGGGGGGATTGAGATTCCGCGCGGGCGACGACGGGGAGCCGGGGCGGTACGGGCCTACCTGCGAACGCTCCAGGGCCGGGCCGTGGCCGGGGTGGACGAGGCGGGCCGCGGCGCCCTGGCGGGCCCCGTGGTGGCGGCGGCGGTGATCCTCCCCCCCGGGCCGCGCCTCCGGGGCCTCGCCGACTCCAAGCTCCTCACGCCGGCGGCGCGCGAAGGCCTCTACGCGCGCATCCGCGCCCAGGCCCTGGCCGTGGGGGTGGGGACCGTGGAGGCGGCCATCGTGGATGCCGCGAACGTCCTCCAGGCCACGCTCATGGCCATGGCCCAGGCCGTGGCCGCGCTGCACGCGCGACCCGACATCGTGCTGGTGGATGGCAATATCGTCCCGCCGCTCGCCCTGGCCTCCCGGGCCATCCCCCACGGTGATGCCCTGGTCCCCGTCATCTCCGCCGCCTCCATCGTGGCCAAGGTCACGCGGGACCGTCTGATGGCCGACCTGGCGGGGCGATTTCCCGCCTACGGCTTTGACCGGCACAAGGGGTACGGCACGGCAGACCACCAGGCGGCGCTGGAGCGGCACGGGCCGTCCCCCGTCCACCGCGTCAGCTTCGCGCCCGTGCGCGCTGTGGTGGACGCGCGTGACCGGCGGCTCCAGCTCGGCCTGCCGGGGATCGCGGCGGGGGACGCGGTCGCGTCCACCGCCGAGTTCGATGTTCGATGTTCGATGGTCGACGTTCCGGTGGACCGGGGCGCTGAGGTCGGACTTCCCGGCGAGGACAACACGTCGTGACGCGGCGGCGGCTCCAGCTCGGCGAGTCGGGCGAGGCCATCGCGGCCCGGGCGCTGCGCCGGGCCGGCTACCGGATATTGGCGGAACGGTATGCCTGTCCGCTGGGCGAGGTGGACCTGGTGGCGCGGGACGGAGGGACCCTGGTGTTCGTGGAGGTGAAGACCCGCTCCAGCGCCGACCGGTATCCCCCCGGGGAAGCCGTGCACCTGCGGAAGCAGCGCCAGATCGCCCGCGTGGCCGAACACTACCTGGCGGCCATCGGGGCGGGGGCGGTGCCCTGCCGTTTCGACGTGGTGGCCATCACCCTTCCCGAGGGGGGCGGGGTTCCGCGGATCGAGGTCATCCGCGACGCCTTTCCGGCGGAGGGGATCGAGGTCTTCTGAGCACTGGGTGGCGAGGACTGAGGACTGAGTGGGCCTCGGCCGTCAGCGCTCACCACTCTGCCCTCAGCCGGTGTGAGGAGCGGGAAGCCTGTCATGACGGACCGTGTGCTGGATTCCACGGGCGTGCGACCTGCAGATACCGCGCTGCTGAAGCTGAGCTTCCTCACCTCGGCCTACAACACGGCCCAGCAGATGATCTGGTTCTCGGACCAAAAGGCCAGCTTCATCGTGATCTACTACGGGATCCTCCTCTCCATGCTGGGGATCCGGGTGGAGCACCTGCTGAACTTCTTCCGCGCCCCGGGCGGGCCCGTAGCGCCACGGGCCGCCCTGGTGTTGCTGGGCCTGGTCTTCCTGGCCACCATGGTCTACGGGCTGGTGCACACCCTCCGCACGGTGCTGCCCACCTACGTGGCCCCCGTGGAGGTGCGTGACTACCGCCGGCTGTACTGGTGCCATGACGTCCTGGCCAAGGACGTGGAGACCTACTTCGAGTCCCTGGGCGGCCTGGACGCGGACTCGCTGCTCAAGGAGATGACCCGCGAGCTGTTCTCGGCCGTCACCATCGAACGGATCAAGTTCGACCGGGTGAGCATGGCCCTGCGCGGGGGAGTGGCCAGCTTCGCCGTATGGATGCTGATCTTCATCTTCACCTTCTTCGTCTGAACGTTCTCCCATCCCCCCTTGCTTGACCCGCAGCTCCCCCCAGGTGCGCCGCGCCCCGCGGAGCCGGTGACGCCGCGGCGTGCCTCGGAAACGAAAAGGCCCCGGAGGTCCGGGGCCTTTTCCGTGACGGGGGTATGGTTCGAGATCGGGTCGCTCAGGCGGCGGCCGCCAGCGGGAACCCCGCCTGCCTCCAGGCCTCCACGCCGCCCTTCAGCGCCACGGCGCGGGTGAAGCCGCGCTGCTGGTACTTCACTGCCTGACCGGCAGCCGAAGCCTCGGCGGGTCACCCGCAGTAGAAGATGATCTCCTTGTCCTTGGGCAAGGTGGCCGCCTGGGCCTCCAGGCGTGCCAGCGGGATGGACCCCTCCAGCCTCATCTTGTTGTACTTCTCCTCGTCGTCATAGGCGCAGACGAGGAGGGCCGCCTTGGACCGCACCTTCTCCCGCGCCTCCTGGACGCCGATCCGTTCGATCTCTGCCATTGCTGACCTCCTTTCTTCCCGACGAAACCAAGTCGGGTCCATCTGGGCTCCAGCGGTGCCCTCGCTTGTCACCCGGCCTCTTGGAGCGGGCGGGACCGCTCACCTGGGAGCCAAGCCGTCCCAGAAGAAGGGTACGTCGCGGCGCCGGAGCGGTCAACGCGAAGATGGGGTGTGATAAGATCGGCCCCCGCCGGGAGGGTTGCCCGGAAGGCAACTGCACCGGTGGGGGTGGCGGGGATGGGATCAGCGCACAGGAGGATGGGCATGCGATTGCAGGGCAGGGCGGCGCTGGTGACGGGGGCGGGGAGCGGGATCGGCGCGGCGGTGGCGCGGCGGTTCGCGGCGGAAGGTGCGAAGGTGGCGGCGGCGGACGTGAACGGGGCGGCCGCGGAGGCCACGGCGGACACCATCCTGAAGGCCGGCGGCACCGCCTGCGCCATCACGGCCGATGTGTCGCGCGGCGCGGACGTTCAGGCCATGGTGGACCGGGCGGTGGCGGCGTACGGGCGTATCGACATCCTGATGAACAACGCCGGCGTCATGGCCGTCACGCCGTTCCTCGAGGTCACCGAGGCCGAGTGGGACCGGACCATCGCCACGAACCTGAAGGGGATGTTCCTCGTCGGCCAGGCCGTGGCGAGGCGCATGGTGCAGGACGGGAAGGGCGGGTGCATCGTCAATACCTCGTCGGTGAACGCCGTGCTGTGCCTGCCCACGTCCGTGCCCTACACGGTGAGCAAGGGTGGCGTGAAGCAGCTCACGGGGGCCATGGCCGTGGCCCTGGCGCCGCATGGGATCCGCGTGAACGCCATCGGGCCGGGCACCATCGCCACGGGGATGACGCGCGAGATGGTGGCGGACCCGAACACGCTGCGGGCCATCAAGAGCCGCACGCCCCTCGGCCGCGTCGGCCAGCCCGACGAGATGGCCAGCATCGCGCTGTTCCTGGCCTCGGACGAGGCCTCCTACATCACCGGGGCGACCATCTACGCCGATGGCGGGCGCCTGCCCCTGAACGGCGTCGTCCCCGTCCCCTCCTAGCAGGCTGCCGAAAAAGGCCCAACACCTCTCCCCCGCCACCTCGGCGGCAGCGGGCGGGGCGTTGGCGCGCTTGGGCGCTCCCTGCGGCGTACCCGGCGTACGCCTCAGTCGGCCCTTCGCGCGCCGCCTTGCATCTGGACCTTTTTGAGCAGCCTGCGGGGAAGCGGCTTTTCGGACTCGCCAGGCTGAAAAAGGCCCAACACCTCTCCCCGCCGCCCCGGCGGCAGCGGGCGGGGCGTGTGCGCGCTCGGCCAACCTTCCTCTGCCGACGTTGGGGCATCGGTGGCCCCGCGGCGTCCCTGGAGCCCATTTTGCATTCCGCAATCCGCATTCCGCAATGGTGGGCGCCGCCTTGCATCTCGACCTTCTTGAGCAGCCTGTTTGGGTTGCGTGTGACCGAAATCGTACACGCGGGTCTCCGAGGTGACAGACTCTGCGCGGTGACGGCGCGGCTTTTCGAGGGGTTGAACATGGCCCGAACCCTGCTTACAGCTTGACGGCGGCCTGGCCGTGGCGTGGGGAGGACCGCGGCCGGACGCGGAGACGCTGGATCCCTTCGCGCCCCATCGCTCCCCACGCGCGCCGCCGGTCCCGACGGAGAGGGTGTGATGCTGGCGAAGGTGCTGTCCTCCGCCGTCCTGGGGATCGACGCCTACATCGTGGACGTCGAGGTGGACATCGCCTTCGGCCTGCCATCGTTCTCCACCGTGGGGCTGCCGGACGTGGCGGTGAAGGAAAGCCGGGACCGCGTGAAGGCGGCCATCAAGAACGCCGGGTTCGATTTCCCCGCCCGCCGCATCACCGTGAACCTGGCCCCGGCCGACATCAAGAAGGAAGGCGCCGCCTTCGACCTGCCCATCGCCGTGGGCATCCTGGGGGCCATGGAGCTGGTCCATCCCGACCGCCTGCGGCGCTTCGCCATCGTGGGCGAGCTCTCGCTGGACGGGGGGATCCGATCCATCCGCGGGGTGCTCCCCATGGCGGTGGAGGCCAAGGCGGCCGGCCTGGAGGGGGTTCTCGTCCCGGAGGACAACGCCGCCGAGGCCGCCGTGGTGGAGGGGGTGCAGGTCTACGGCGTGCGCACGCTGCCGCAGATCGTGGAGTTTCTGAACGGCCGCGGCGGGGCGCAGGCCACGCAGATCGACCTGGAGGCGGCCTTCAGCGCCGCCGCCCGGTACGACGTGGACTTCACGGATGTCAAAGGGCAGCAACACGCCAAGCGCGCCCTGGAGGTGGCCGCGGCCGGGGGTCACAATATCTTGCTCATCGGCCCCCCCGGCTCCGGGAAGACCATGCTGGCCAAGCGCCTCCCCACCATCCTTCCCAACCTCTCCCTCGAAGAGGCCATCGCCACCACGAAGATCCACAGCGTGGCCGGCGTGCTGCCGACGCGCACGGCCCTGGTGGCCACGCGCCCCTTCCGCTCCCCCCACCACACCATCTCGGATGCCGGCCTCATCGGCGGCGGCAACATCCCCCGCGCGGGCGAGGTGAGCCTGGCCCACCACGGCGTGCTGTTCCTGGACGAACTGCCCGAGTTCAAGCGCCACGTGCTGGAGGTGCTGCGCCAGCCCCTGGAGGACGGGCGCGTGGTGATCGTGCGGGCCGTGGGGTCCGTGGGCTACCCGGCCCAGTTCATGCTGGCCGCCGCCATGAACCCCTGCCCGTGCGGCTACGCCACGGACCCGGCCAAGGAGTGCAGCTGCACGCCCCTCCAGATCCAGCGCTACCTGGCTCGCATCTCCGGCCCCCTCCTGGACCGGATCGACATCCACATCGACGTGCCGCCCCTCAAGTACCGCGAGATCACCACGCAGGACACGGGGGAGCCCTCGGCCGCCATCCGGGAGCGCGTCTGCCGCGCCCGGGCCATCCAGCAGGAACGGTTCCGCCGCGCCCGCGGCGTGTACTGCAACGCCCACATGGCTTCACGCCACATCAAGCGCCACTGCGGCATCCAGGGCGAGGCCGCCGACCTGCTGGAGACGGCCATGGAGCGCCTCAGCCTCTCCGCCCGCGCCTACGACCGCATCCTCAAGGTCGCCCGCACCATCGCCGACCTGGCCGCCCAGGACGCCATCGCCCCCGAGCACGTGGCCGAGGCCATCCAGTACCGGTCACTGGATCGCGCCCCCAGGCGGTAGGACCCCCGGGGGGCCTGGGACCGCGCCCATCGCGCTGACGGCCTTCGACCCACCGGAGTGAGGCCGCCACCCGGTGGGATGGGCCAGACTGACCGAGCCCAGGCTCCCGCAGGCTTTCTTGACGCGGTGCCAGAGGATGGTGTATTATCGTGATGCATACAGTCGGTGCAATCCGGAGGTGCTAACCGATGCGGCTGAGCGTGACCCTTGATCCCGAGCTCGTTGAAGAGGCCGTCCGGCTCTCCCACGCCCGGTCGAAACGTCAGGCCATCGAGGCGGCGCTCAAGGAGTTCATACGCCGTCGCCGATTGGAGGGGATGATCGCCCGTGCGGGAAAGGTGCCCCTGGCCCTCTCGGTGGAGGACCTGCTCAAGAGGCGTGCGGAGGAATGACGCGGGCGGGCGCCACGCGCATCCTGGTCGATAGCTCGCTGTGGATCGAATACTACCGCCCGGACGGGCGCCCGCAGCGCCGCTCGGCGGTCCGGGAGGCGGTCGTCCAAGACATCGTGACCACGACCGCCATGGTCGCGATCGAGGTGTTGCAGGGGGCGACGACCCCCGATGCCTTCGAGGCCCTGCGGGATGATTTCTGCGCCCTCCACTGGCTTGACGTGACGCGCCGTATGGCCGAGAGGGCGGCCCGCATCGGTTTCGACCTCCACCGGCGGGGGCAGGCGGTTCCCGCCACGAACCTCATGATCGCGGCCGCGGCCCTCGAACACGAATGCCAGCTCTGGCACCTCGACGAACACTTCGAGCGGATAGCCAGGGTCGCTCCCCTCAAGCAGAAACGGCTGTAGGCGGTCGATCGCGTCCTTAGTCGCGGGCGTCCGCGTAGCGCTGGACGCGCACCCGGGCGGTGATGGCGTGGGCCAGCATCCTCTCGATGTTGCATTGGCGTTCCGTCACCTCGCCGACGAGTCGGCTGGCCGCCGGGGTCATCCGCTGATAGGTGACCGTTTTGAGGAACTTGCCCACCCACAACCCGCCGCTATAGCGGGCGGATCGGCTCGTGGGCAGGATGTGGTTGGTGCCAATGCACTTATCCCCATAGGCGACGGTGGTTTCCTCGCCGATGAAGAGCGAACCATAGTTTCTGAGCCTGGCGAAATAGTATTCCGGGTTCTGGGTGTGGAGTTCGAGGTGTTCGGGGGCGTAATCATCGCTGATGGCGATGGCCTCGTCCTGGCTGCCGGCAACATAGATCCGGCCGTTGTCCCGCCAGGATAACGCCGCCACGTCCCTGGTGGCCAGGACGGCGAGTTGCTTTTCGAGCTCGTCGCTGCACCTGCGGGCGAATCCCTCGCTGAGACAGATCAGCGCAATCCCGCTGTTGGGATCGTGCTCCGCCTGGCCCAGCAGGTCGCAGGCGACGAGCGATGGATCCGCGGAATCGTCCGCGATGATCAGGATCTCCGTGGGGCCGGCCAGCAGGTCGATCCCGCACCGGCCGAACAACTGCCGCTTGGCCTCGGCGACGTACTTGTTTCCCGCGCCGCACAGGATGTCCACCGGCTGAA
>DASPOZ010000375.1:0-2776 GCA_035625755.1 Candidatus Sulfotelmatobacter sp. | reverse complement strand
TTACCATCGCATATCGCCGCCGAAACGGCAAGGGGGCCCGCGGCGGGTCCCGAAGGTGGATGGTCCCCGAAGGGCGGCGCGCCGCTAAGCAGGATGCTGAATACCTCTCTCTTGCCCAGGCTGCTCAAAAAGGTCCAGCTGCAAGGCGGCGTGCGATGCGCCGAGTGAGGCGTACTCCGGGTACGCCGCAGCGAGCGCGCGAGCGCGGCAACGCCGCAGATGGGCCTTTTTCAGCAGCCTGCTATGGGGAGTCCACGGTCAGGTGGACGCGGCCGATGAGCTGGCCCTGGACGGTGAGCACATCCACGCGCCACGCACCCACCGGATCCGCCCCGAGGTCCGTGAGGCGCGAGAAGGTACGGTACCCCCCGGGCCGGCCGCCGCGGACCGGCGGCAGGGACAGGCGGGCAACAATGCGGCCGTCCTTCCGCCAGACGTGCAAGATGGGCTCCCGGAGCCCGGCCGGCGCCGCCACGGCCGTGAAGCACGCCACCCCGCCCCACCGTTGCACCTCGGATGCCGGGACCCGCGCGACGGGCCCCACCGGCTCGAGGCCCTGCACCTCCCGCGCGAAGGTGCCCCGCACCAGAACGAGGGGGGCCGGCGGAACCCAGCCGCGCGCCATCCACACCAGCAGCCCCGCCAGCAGCGCGGCCGCCCCGCAGGCCGCCGAGGCCATCCCCCACGAGAGGTCGAAACGACGCCGCACGGCCGGCGCCAGCGCCACAAGGCCGGCCATCGCCGCCAGCACCAGCGCCCAGGACGTGGGCACGCGCACCAGCGGCAGCGCCACCTTGAGCGTGGCGAAGAGCACGAAGCCGAACAGCAGTTTCACCGCCCACGGGCGCGGCCCCACGGCGGCGTGGTACCACGGGTCGACGGCGCTGAGCAGCGTGATTCCGAGGAGGATCGCGAGGAAGACGCCGTTGCGGGACGCCAGGGTGGCGCTGGCGTAGTAGATGGGGACCAGAAACAGCAGCAGGTGCCAGTAGAGGCTCTGGAGCGTGTAATCGTAGGCGGCGCGCGCCAGGCGGCGCCCCCGGGCCTCCAGGGCATCGCGCACGTGGGCGAAAACCACGCCGGCCAGCCACAGGAGCAACAGGTATCCGATGATCCAGGGAAGGTAGTCGAACCCCTTCCGGAAGAGCGAAAGCGTGAGCACCCCCGACGCCAAGGACGCGACGGACAGGCCCCACTTCCTCCCCCACCGGAGCAGGACGTATCGCTCCTGGAGATCGGCCAACCCGGCGGGGGTGATCACTGGGACGGACGGTGGCGGGCCCGCAGGGCTTCCAGGTCCGCCTGCGGCAGGCTGGGGTGGCCCAGGCGCTGCGGCGTGGCGCCGGGGAGGCCGTGGAAGTCGGACCCGCCCGTGCGGGCCAGGTTGTAGCGGGCGGCGATGCGGCGGTAGCGGGCCGTGGCCGCATCATTGTGGTCCCGGTGGAAGACCTCGATCCCCGCGAGCCCGTCCCGCACCAGCTCGGGGATCATCCCGTCGTTCCGGTAGGTGGCCGGGTGGGCCAGCACCGGCAGCCCCCCCGCCTCACGGACCAGGGCGATGGCATCCGCCACCGGGACGCGCTGGCGCGGCACGTGGGCCGGTTTCCCGTCCGCCAGGAAGCGATCGAAGGCCTCCTGGACGGTGGCCACGTGGCCCGCCTCCACCAGGGCCACCGCCACGTGCGGCCGCCCCACGGACCCCCCGGCCGCGCGCGCGGCGAGCCGGTCCGCATCCAAGTGGATGCCGTGGCGGCCGAGCCGTTCCACCATCTGGCGCAGGCGCCGCACCCGCTCCTCCCGCCACGCGGCGAGGCGTTCCAGCAGGACGGGATGCCGAGGGTCCACGAAGTACCCGAGCAGGTGCACTTCCTGGCGGCCGTAGTGGCTCGAGATTTCCAGGCCGGAGATCACCTCCACCCCCAGAGGCGCGGCCGCTTCGATGGCCTCGGCCAGGCCGGCCACCGTGTCGTGGTCCGTGACGCCGAGCACGCCCACGCCTTCCCGCCGCGCCAGCGCCACCAGCGCCGCCGGCGCCAGCGCCCCGTCCGATGCCGTGGTGTGCGTATGGAGGTCGATGAGCATGTCACGCCGATGAAAAGCGTTCCGCCGTTCCGTGGCTCCGCCGATCCGCCGCTCCCGTTACTTGGAGCGGCCCCGCGTCGCCTAGCCGCTCACAGCCCTGCAACGTTCTGGACCAGTGGAACGTTGGAACAGCGGAACGCCTTCGTTGTGCCGTATCAGTCCACCAGCTCGCCGACGACCGGGAAGCTTTCGAATACCTCCTCGCCGTGCGGGGCGTCCGCCAGCTCGTCCGTCAGGTCGGCCCCGGCAAGGTGCTCGAAGTGCTGCCCCTCCGTCCAGAGGGGGCTGGTGCTCACATCGTACACCTTGCCCCGATATGCCGCGTAGATCGGCCCGCCGCCGCTCCCGTCGAAATGCTTCAAGTCCGTCCGCGTGAACTTTCGGTGCGCTCCCGATGCCTGCATCGGCGGATGCCGTCCCCTCGCTGTGGCGACGCCGCAACGTAGCCTTCCGTTCGCGGCGGTGTCAAGGGGTCCCCTCCCTCTCCATAGAACCTATCCTAAGACCCTGCCCTCCGAGTGCTCAGGGGGTCATGCCCCGGTCCCACCCGCAGGCGTGAGCCCATCGCGTCCCGCCACGCGCGGACGCGCGGCGGTTGCGCCCATCCGATTGCGCCGGGGCCCCAGCCTGCTGGGGAAGGCTCCAAACAGGAGATGACGGGCCCGCGGAGCGCCGAGGACGGGGCCGGGGCTGG
>DASPOZ010000374.1:0-2900 GCA_035625755.1 Candidatus Sulfotelmatobacter sp. | reverse complement strand
GAAGGAATCCCCCCGCCACGTCGCTCGCCCAGTGGTTGCCCAGATAGATCTGACAGGCCCCAAACACACCGAGTCCGCCCAGAGCGAGCGACCAAAGGCCCGAGGGCCGCCGGGGGCTCGTGCGGGTTGCCGCCTCCCAGGCCAGCAAAACGCCCACCAGATAGGTCAGGCGAATCATGTGCCCGCTCGGAAAGGAGAAGACGGGCGGCACATGGAACCACGCCCATACCACGCCGGGGGGTGGGAGCGTCCCGCGAGGTCTGATGTGGGGAACGGAGATCTTCAGGAGATATTCGAGGGGAAGAGAGGCCAGGAAGGGCAGGATGATCCAGAAGGCCGTGCGCGCCCCGTACCGCCGTCCCGCGGCCCAAGCGCTCCAGAGGACCAGCGCGCCCGTAAGCTGCACCGAACCGAAGATGGTGACGGCTTCGGCCGCCCGCAAGAGGGACCAGGAGGGAACACTCTGCAGGACGCTGGTGATCAGGGAGTCCCAGGCTCTCGTGTCGAGGAGCAAGAGCCCCACCACACCGGCCAAAGCGACGAAGGCCCCGGCGCACGGCGTGGCCGCCCCGTATTCAGTGGCGGGCCGACTACCGCCGGACGGAGGCATGGGCCCATGGGGAAGATCAGACCTCGCCGGAACGCCGTTCACCAGTCCTGCCTCGCCGTCCCCCGGAAAGCATGGCCGATGCCACGGGAGCATGCGGGACTCCGTTCGCCTCGGTGAGCCGGATGCCCCGCGGGTCATGCTCCGGGAGGTCTTTCAGCTCCTGCCCTCCCGGGGCGCCGAGCCGGTTGGCCGGCGCGGACGCCGGCCGGGCACCTAACATGCGGGCGGGAACCATCTGCAGCATATAGGAAAAAGCCCACGATGCAAGCCTCCGGGAAGGGGAAGGTCACCGCCCGCCCACCCCTTTGAGCGCCCGCTCTGCCGCGTCCAGGCGTGCCCGGATGGCCGGTGCCTCTGCGTTGCCGGCATCCACGCGGGCCAGGATGGCGCGGTACTGGTCGCGCGCCTCGGCCCAATCCCCGCGCCGCTCGGCCACGGCGGCCAGCACCCGGCGGGCCTGGACCAGGCCCCCGTCCAAACGGAGGGCCCGGCGCGCGGCGGCGGCCGCCTCGTCGGGGCTGCCGAGCTGGAGGAGAACTTCGGCCCGCTCGCTGTGCAGCTCGCCCGTGGTGGGCTGGGCGGGCAGCAGCGCCACCAGGTGCGTGAGCGCCTCCAGCCGGTCCCGCACCGCGGCCGGCCCCGCCGCGCGCATTTCCTGCGCCAGCCCCAGCCACGCCCAGGCGTTCTCCGGGTTCTCCGCCACCGCCCGCTTCAACTCCCCCACCGCCCGCGACCACGTCGCGGGATCGGCCCTGTAGGCGGCCAGGTAGCTCGGGTCCGGGTCGGCGCGCGTGAGGCGATATTCGCCCTCCGCCGCCAGCGCCGCGTGCCGCCCCGCGCGCCGCACGAAGACCTCGGCCACGTTATCCCAGTAGACGCGGGCCCAGCGGGGATCCTCACCGATGTAGCCCATGTGCATGGAATGTCGGCCGACACCGAGGACTAGAATATCCACGTGGTAGGCCGCAGTCAGCCGGTTCAACGTGTCGGGGGATCGGTAGGCCCGCATGTAGGCCTCGAAGAGATCCTGGTCGAACAGCACGGCGTCGTAGCGCCCGTCAATGATGACCTGGTTGGCGGGCCAGCGCCGCCAGATCAGGTAGCCGCCGAACTGGTAGGCGTTGAACAGGCGGCCGTCGAGCCGGTGGCGCTCCAGGAAGGCGCTGGCCCCCTCGGGAAAGAGGTTGGGGCGCACGCCGAAACCGCGCGGGAAGCGCTGCCGATACAGGGCCTGATCGGCGACGGAGGCGGCGAGAACGAGCACGCAGGCGACGGCAGCCGCTGGCGCCGCCCACCGGCGCCACGACGCCCCTCCCCTCGGTGGCACTTGGTCCGCCAGTTGGGCGAGGGCCAGGGCCAAGAAGGGCAACAGGGCCAAGACGAAGTAGGGGATGGCTCGACTCCGGAAGAAGGCATACGTTCCCATGGAAAGGATGATGCCCCAGCCCACGGGGTCGATACGTCCCTCCCGGACCAACAGGAAAAGACCGGACGCGAAGAAGGCGAGTGCGAGGACCCCCAGGACGATGAGCACCTCCCACCACTGCGGATTGAGCCCCGGCAGGAGCCACACCCCCTTCCACTCCACGAAACTCGTGAGTCGGGCCATGGCGTTCTGGCGGAACGGGAACGCGAGCATCGCAGGCCCGTTGGGGTTGAGGAGGCCCACGATCGGCAGGAGGGCCACGGCCACGGCCAGGTGGCGCAGCCGCGCGCGGTCCAGGCGGAGGCGCCCCCACCCCGGGTCGCACCACTCCCACGGCAGGAGGTTCGCCAAGAAGACCAGCCCCGGCAGGCCGATGCCGAAGAGGAAGCTGGCGTGGACGTTGGTCCAAACCACCTGAACCGGCAGGAGAGCGTAGGCGGCCTGCGCCGGCGCGGCCCGAAGCCGGAGCAGGATGCCCATGGTCGCCAAGAGCAGTAGATAGCTCAGTGTCTCGGGGCGCACGAAGAAGCGGAACCACAAGGCCAGGCTGGCCATGAACACCAGGAAGGCCGCCGCCACGGCGTGGAGGCCACAGGCTCGCAGGAGCACGTACAGGAAGAGGGCGAGGAGCAACAGCAGGAGGAGGCGGAGGAGGACCAGCCCGGCGGCGCCGGCGGCGCGGAAGGTGAGGTAGAAGAGGATGTCGGCGACCCAGGAGAACTTGACCCACTCGCGGCCTCCGGTGGTGAAGGAAAAGGGATCCTGGGCTGGCAGGGACCGGGTGGTCGTGTAGAGTTCCCCCTGCTTCAGGTGCCACCAGGTATCCCAGTCGGTAAGCTGGAAGGTGCCCAGCAGGACGAGGTG
>DASPOZ010000373.1:0-13150 GCA_035625755.1 Candidatus Sulfotelmatobacter sp. | reverse complement strand
GGCGTCGCGCATCATCGCATCCCGCGGGTTGATCTCCACGGTGCCCCGGGACCCGACGACCACCACCCGGCCCTTCTTGGCCAGCAGTGGCAGGTCCTTGCCCAGGTTCACGTTGGCCAGGTTCTCCAGGATCACGTCTACCCCGCGGTCGCCCGTCAGCTTCATCACCTCGTCCATGTACGCGGCCGCCTTGTGGTCCAGGACGTGGTGGGCGCCCTCCTGCTCCACCAACTTCTTGCCCCGATCCGTCCCCGCGGTCCCGATCACCTTCATCCCGTAGGCGCGCCCGAGCTGCACCGCGGCGATGCCCACGCCCCCGCTGGCACCGTGCACCAGGATCCACTCCCCCGCAAGGGCGTGTCCCCGGAGGAACAACGCCCGATAGGCCGTGGCATAGGGGATGGTGATGGCCGCTCCCTGCTGGAAGGTGATCTTCTCGGGCAGCGTGTACAGCCGATGGGCGTCGCACAGGGTCATCTCGGCGTAGGCACCCGTGAGGGTACCCACCGTGTATACCCGGTCCCCCTTCCTGACGTTTTTCACCCCGTCTCCCACGGCTTCCACTACCCCGGCGGCGTCCAGCCCGGGCGTGAACGGAAGTGCGGGCTTCCGCGGGTAGTTCCCGGAGCGCATGTACACCTCCACGGGATTCACGCCGATGGCGCGCACCCGCACCACCACCTGCCCCGGCCCCGCCTTCGGATCGGGCACGTCTTCCAGCTTCATGACCTTCGGGTCGCCGAACTCGTGGATGCGGATCGCTTTCATGGCTCTCCTCTCGCTCGCGATTGAAATGGAAATGGCCGGATGTGCCCCACCGCTCCCGCCCTCCGCCCCGCCGCGGGGCGCCGGGCAGGACGGGAGGAATACTATATGGAGAATGCCTTACACATTGCAAGCCCGCGGGCTTCGATACTATACTTCGGGCCTCCCCCGGATCCCCGGGGCCGAAAGGGAGACGCGCGATGGCGACGGATGCCGGTTTGATCAAGGGTCTGGAAGGGGTGGTGGCGGCCGAGTCGGCGCTGTGCGACCTGGACGGCGCCAACGGGCGGCTGGCCTACCGCGGGTACGACATCGCGGATCTGGCGGGGCACGCGAGCTTCGAGGAGGTGCTCCACCTTTTGTGGCTGGGCGACCTGCCCACCCGCGCCCAGCTCAACGCGCTGAACGGCGGCCTGGTGGCCGCGCGCCCGATCCCGGAGGCGCTCATCGAGACTTACCGCCTCCTCCCCAAAGACGTGGACCCGATGCGCGCCCTCCAGTTCTCCATCGCCACGCTCGGGATGTACGACCCGGACAAGACGGACAACTCCCACGAGGCGAACCTGCGCAAGGCCGTGCGCCTCACCGCCCAGCTCGCCACCGCCATCTGCGCGCACCACCGCGTCCGCTCCGGGAAGGAACCGGTGCCGCCCGCCAGGGACCTGGGCCACGCGGCCAACTTCCTGTATATGCTCACGGGCCAGCGCCCGTCGGATGTGAACGCGCGGGCCTTCGACGCCAGCCTGGTCCTCTACGCCGAGCACGAGCTAAACGCCTCCACCTTCACCACGCGGGTGATCTCCTCCACCCTGTCGGACATGCACTCCGCCGTGGCCGGGGGCGTGGGCGCGCTCAAGGGGCCACTCCACGGCGGCGCGGGCGAGGCCGTGATGCTCACGCTCCAAGAGATCGGCCGGCTGGAGGACGTGGGCCCCTTCGTGGAGCGCGCCCTGGGGGCCAAGCGCCGCCTGATGGGCTTCGGCCACCGCGTGTACCGGGCGGGCGATCCGCGCGCGGCCATCCTGCGGAGGCTGGCCGAGGAGGCGTGCCGGCTCTCGGGCCAGGGCATCTGGTTCGAGATGGCGGTGAAGCTGCACGAGCACGTGAACAAGGCCAAGGGCCTCATCCCCAACGTGGATTTCTATTCCGCGCCTCTGTTCTACGTCCTGGGCATCCCCGTGGACCTCTTCACGCCGGTGATCGCGGCCAGCCGCATCGCCGGCTGGACCTCCCACATCGTAGAGCAGCACGACGACAACCGCCTGATCCGCCCCCGCGGCGCCTACACCGGCCCCGGCCGCCGCACGGTCGTGCCGCTGGCCAAGCGTTAACATCTGATATTCTCCAGACGTAGGGGCGGATCTTCAGATCCGCCCGCCGGGCCGACCTCAAGGTTGGCCCCTACGCAAGACGACGTCACAAGGATGCAGTGGTGAGGCAGCGTAAGATTCGCGCGGTGTTCATGCGGGGGGGGACGAGCCGCGCCCTGTTCTTCCACGCGGCGGACCTGCCGCAGGACCAGCAGGCGCGGGACCGCATCCTGCTGGCGGCCCTGGGCAGCCCCGATCCCTACGGGCGGCAGCTCGATGGGCTGGGTGGGGGGATCTCGTCCCTCTCCAAGGCGATGATCGTCGCCCCGCCGTCCGTCCCGGGGGCCGACGTGGATTACACCTTCGCCCAGGTGAGCGTGAACGAGCCGCTGGTGGATTACGCCGGCAATTGCGGGAACTGCACGGCGGCCGTGGGGCCGTTCGCCATCGACGAAGGGATGGTGCCCGCCGCGGAGCCCGAGGCCACCGTGCGCCTCCACAACACGAACACGAAGAAGCTGGTGGTGGCCCACGTGCCCGTGCAGGACGGTGAGGCGGCGGCCATGGGTGACTTCGAGCTGCCGGGCGTGCCGGGCAAGGGCGCGCGCATCGCACTGGAGTTCCTGGACCCGGGCGGCGCCGCCACCGGCAAGCTCCTGCCCACCGGAAACCCGCGGGACACCCTGGAGGTGCCCTCCGTGGGCGCGCTGGAGGCCTCGCTGGTGGATGCAACCAACCCCGTGGTCTTCATCCGCGCCAAGGATGTGGGTCTTGCAGGCGCCGAGCCGCCCGAGGCCGTGGACGGCGACCGCGCGCTGGGCGCGAGGCTCGAGGCCATACGCGCCGCCGCCGCGCGGGCGATGGGGATGGGCCCGAGCCCGGCCGTCCCCAAGATCGCGTTCGTGGCCTCGCCCGCCGCCTTCCGCGCCCTGGACGGCCGGACCGTCCAGCCCTCCACCATCGATGTGTGCGCCCGGGTCATCTCCATGGGGAAGTGCCACCGGGCCTTCGCCCTCACGGCCGCCATGTGCCTGGCCGTGGCCGCCCGGATCGAAGGCACCGTGGTCCACGAGGCGCTGCCGGGCGCCGTCCCCACCGACGTGCGCCTGGGCCATCCTTCGGGCATCCTGCCCATCAACGCCGCCGTCGAGACGAAGGCCGGCCGGCCGTGGGCGCGGCAGGTCACCGTGTACCGGACCGCCCGCCGCCTGATGGAAGGCTTCATCCGCGTTCCCTAGCAGGCTGCTGAAAAAGGCCCATCTGCGGCGTTGGCGCGCTCGGGCGCTCCCTGCGGCGTACCCGGAGTACGCCTCACTCGGCCCTTCGCGCGCCGCCTTGCATCTGGACCTTTTTGAGCAGCCTGCACGCCCGACCGCTTGACCTTTTCCGCCGTTTGGCCATAGAGTGTCCTCCCCGCGGGCAGCCGCGCGCCGAAAGGACAAAGAACCTCGCCCCGCACCTGGCACAGCGTCTCCTCGGTTCGCAGCACGAGAGGGGCCCCATGAGCCAGCCCTACCAGGTCGGCGACGTCACGGAGACCTGTCGCACCTTCCGCCTCGACGTGCCCGAGCGGTACAACTGGGCCTACGACGTGTTCGATGGCTGGGGCCGCGACCCGCGGAAGGCCGCCATGCTCTGGGTGGGGGCGGGAGGCGCGCCCCGCGAGGTGACCTTCCGGGAGTTGGGCGAGCGGTCCCGCCGCGTGGCCAACGCCCTGGCCGGCCTGGGCGCCACCCCCGGCGACCGGGTGTTCATCATGCTGCCGCGCCTGGTGGAATGGTGGGAGCTGATCCTGGGGTGCATCCGCGCGCGGCTCGTCTCCGTGCCCGGCACCACCCTGCTCACCCCAAAGGACATCGCCTACCGCATCAACACCTCCGCCGCCACCATCGCCGTCACCGACGCGGAGGGCGTGGAGAAGGTGGAGGCCGCCCGCGCGGACTGCCCGGGCCTCCGCCACCTGATGGTGGTGGGGAGCGCCCCCGGCTGGCGCGGCTACGAGGACCTGCTGCGCTCGGCCTCGGCCACCCTGGCCCACCCGCAGAACCCGTCCGGCGCCCCCCTCATGATCTACTTCACCTCCGGTACCACCGGCTACCCGAAGATGGTCCTCCACACCCACGCCTCCTATCCCATCGGCCACCTCATCACCGGGAAGCTCTGGCTGGATAACCGGCCCACCGACCTGCACTGGACCCTGTCCGACACGGGCTGGGCCCAGGCGGCGTGGACCTGCCTCTTCGGCCCCTGGAACATGGGGGCCACCCTCTTCATCTGGGACCAGCGGGGGAAGTTCGAGCCGGCGGGAACCCTGCGCATGCTGGAGACGTATCCCATCACCACCTTCTTCGCGCCGCCCACGGCCTACCGCATGCTGGTGCTGGAAGACCTCAAGCGTTGCCGGCCGAAGGCCCTGCGCCACTGCGTGGGGGCCGGCGAGCCGGTGAACCCCGAGGTGATCGACGCCTGGCGCGACGGCATGGGGCACCAGATCTGGGAGGGCTACGGGCAGACCGAGACGGTCCTCTGCGTGGCCACGTTCCCCGGCATGCGATACAAGCCCGGCTCCATGGGCGTGGGGGCGCCCGGCTTCCACATGGCCGTGGTGGACGAGCAGGGCCACGAGCTGCCCCCCGGCCGCGAGGGCGAGGTGGGCATCCGGGTCCGGCCGGAGCGCCCCGTGGGGCTCTTCCCCGGGTACTGGCAGAACCCGGAGGCCAACGCCAGGTGTTTCCGGGGCGACTGGTACTACACGGGGGACCGCGCCTCCCGCGATGAGGACGGCTACTTCTGGTTCATCGGCCGCGCGGATGACGTGATCATCAGCGCATCCTACCGCATCGGCCCCTTCGAGGTGGAATCCGCCCTCCTGGAGCACCCGGCGGTGGCCGAGGCCGCCGTGGTGGGCAGCCCCGACGAGATGCGGGGCGAGATCGTGAAGGCCTTCGTCGTCCTCGCCCCCGGCCACCGCCCGTCGGACGCGCTGGCGGCCGAACTCCAGGAGCACGTGCGCCGGGTCACGGCGCCCTACAAGTACCCGCGCGAGGTGGAGTTTCTGGCCGACCTGCCCAAGACCATCAGCGGCAAGATCCGGCGCACGGAGCTGCGCGCCCGCGAGCTGGAGCGCAAGGGCCGCGGCGCGCACAAGTAGAAGCGCCGCGGTGGCGCAGGGGAGCAGGGGCGCAGGGGGGATGTAGGGCGGCACCTTGTGTGCCGCCGTCGGTCTGTGAAGCGATTCGGCGGCAGACAAGCTGCCGCCCTACGCTATCGAATCCGGCAAAAGGCGTCGGGGGCGGGGCACGAAGGCGATGTACGGGTCGCGGTTGTTCGGCGAGGAACACGAGATCTTCCGGAAGTCCGTCCGGACCTTCGTGGAGCAGGAGATCGTCCCCCACGTGGACGCATGGGAGGAGCGGGGGGAGATCCCGCGCGCCTTGTTCCGCCGCATGGGGGAGCTGGGTTTCCTGGGTGTGGAGTTTCCTCCGGAGTACGGCGGGTCCGGCGCCGATGTCGCCATGTCCATCGTGCTGGCCGAGGAACTGGCCCGCTGCCGCTCCGGCGGCGTGGCGTTCAGCGTGATCGTGCACACGGACATGTCGTCCCCCTGGCTGGGCCGCTACGGCACCCCCGCGCAGAAGGCCCGCTACCTGCCGCGCATCGCCCGGGGCGAGACGGTGGGCGCCCTGGCCATCACCGAGCCGGGGGCAGGATCGGACATGGCGGCCTTGGCCACCCGGGCGCGGCGCGATGGCGACCACTGGGTGATCACCGGCAGCAAGACCTTCATCACCAACGGCGTGTACGGCGACCTGTACTTCGTCGCCGCCCGCACGCGGGAGGACGGCCCGCGGCACCACCAGTTGTCCCAGTTCCTCGTGGAGCGCGGCACGCCGGGGCTCGCGGTGAGCCGGAAGCTCCAGAAGACGGGGATGTGGGCGTCGGACACGGCGGAACTGGCCTTCGACGGGGTGCGGGTCCCGGCGGAGAACCTGCTGGGCCAGGAGGGACGCGGCTTCCACCAGCTGGCCGCCGGTCTGCAGCGGGAACGCCTCATGGCGGCCGTCCTGTGCGTCGCCGGCGCCGGGCGGGCCCTGGAAGACTGCCAGGCCTACCTCCGCCAGCGCCAGGCCTTCGGCCGCCCCCTGGCGGAGCTCCAGGTGCTCCGCCACCGGATGGCGGACATGGCCACGACGGTCGAGGCCGCGCGCCGCCTCACCTACCACGCGGCCGAGCTGTTCGCCGCCGGCGAGGACTGCGTGACGGCCGTCTCCATGGCCAAGCTCTTCGCCACCGAGACGGCCAACCGGGTGGCCTACGACGCGGTCCAGCTCCACGGCGGCTACGGCTACATGCGCGAGTTCCCCGTGGAGCGCTTCGCCCGCGACGTGCGCGTGTGGACCATCGCCTCGGGCACGTCCGAGATCATGCGCGAGGTCATCGCCAAACGCCTGCCGCTGTAGCAGGCTGCTGAAAAAGGCCCCACAACTTTCCCCGCTGCCTCGGGGGCAGCGGGTGGGGCGTTGGCGCGCTCGCGCGCTCCCTGCGGCGTACCCGGCGTACGCCTCAGTCGGCGCCTCGCGCGCCGCCTTGCATCTGGACCTTTTTGAGCAGCCTGCGCGAAAACAGGTTCTCGGCACACTTGCGAGCGTGCCTGGAGCGTCTAGCGTCAAGCCGGAGGAGGTGTCGTGGGACCGCAGTTGCCGGTGCTGTACACCCACGTGATGGGGAGCCACGGGTTTCCGGGCTGGTTCTGGACCGCCCTGGATAAGATCAAGGCAAGCGAGTACGGCCCCACGGACGTGCGGGAGGTTTACGAGGACGCCACCCAGCTCGCCATCCGGGACCAGGAGCGCGCCGGCCTGGATGTGCTCTGCGATGGCGAGATGCGCCGGTTCTTCTTCGTGCAGACCTTCTACGAGAGAATGGCCGGCCTGGAGCACATCCCGCCGTTGCGGACCACCGGGCTGTACGCCTACGATAGCCCGCCCCGCTACCGGCCCACGCAGCGCCTCACGGTGCCCGAGAGCCTGGGGGTGGTGGAGGACTTCAGGTACCTGAAGACCCAGACCGACCGCCCGGTGAAGGCCACCATCCCCGGCCCCGTGACGCTGGCCATCCACATCCAGATCCGCCCGGGGGACGTCTACAAGGGGGACCGGCTGGCCTTGTACTGGGACCTGGTGCCGGCCGTGAACCGGGAACTGAAGAGCCTGGTGGCGGCCGGCGCCGACTACATCCAGATCGACGAGCCGTCGGCCTCCATTGTGGCCGGCGACGTGCACATCGGCGAGTACGTCAAGATGTTCAACGCCTGCGTGGAGGGGGTGCGCGCCAAGATCGCCTACCACGTCTGCTTCGGCAACCTGATGTCGCGCCCGCGCGGGAAGCGCACCTACCGGCCCCTCTTCCCCGCGCTGCTGGACGCCGGGTGCCAGCAGTTCGTGTTCGAGTACGCCAACCGCGAGATGGCCGAGATCGAGCTGTGGAAGGAGGTCGGCGTGGACCGCGAGGTGGCCTGCGGCGTGGTGGACGTGAAGTCCTTCTACATGGAGACCCCCGAGGACGTGGCGGAACGGCTCCGCCTCTGCGCGAAGCACATCCCGGTGGAGAAGCTTTCCGCCGTGCCTGATTGCGGCTTCTTCCCCGTCCCCCGCTGGATGGCGGCGGAGAAGATCAAGCGGCTCGTGGCCGGCACCAGGCTGTTTCGCAAGGAGATCGGCATCGCATGAACCGGGGTCCGGACGCGGCGGCATTGACCGGAGACGCCGGCTGTGTGATAGTCCTGCCGCGCCGGGATACCGCGAGGCGGCGCGGCGCCGCCGGCGAGGGGCAAAGGCATCGGCGGCCGGTCTCGATGAGCCCGGCCGATGAGGCGGAGAGGGAGGGGGGCCCATGAAAACCAGCAGGCGGCAGTTCCTGAAGGGCATCGGGGCCGCGGCCGTGGGGGGCGGCGCGCTGGGCGCGCCGGCGCTCCTGCGCGCCCAGACCAAGCGCGGCATCCCCTCGGACCCGGTGAAGATCGGCGTGCTCACCATCCGGGCGGGCGTGGCGGCCCCGGTGGGGGCGGCCGGGGAGCGCGCGGTGCTCTGGTGGGCGGATCGCGTGAACAAGGCCGGCGGCATCCTGGGCCGCAAGGTGGAGCTGGTCGTGGAGGAGGAGAGCTCGCCCAAGGACACGGTGGAGCGCTTCCGCAAGCTGGCCCTCCAGACCAGGGTGGATGCGATCGACGGGGGCATCTCCACCGCCGTGGGCCTGGCCCTGGGGCCGGTGGCCGAGGAACTGGGGATGCTGTGGCTCTCCTGGGACGCCACCACGCAGAACAGCGTCGAGGAGACCATCCTGAAGCCCAAGTACGCCTTCCGCAGCACGGACAACGAGGTGGAGGCCATCGGCGGCGCCCTCCTCACGGCCAAGTACTTCAAAGGCGTCAAGACCGTGGCCGGCATCAACAATGACTATTCCTATGGGCGGGACTGCTGGGCCACCTACAACGCCGCGCTGAAGCGGTACGTCCCCGACCTCAAGCCGGTGCTGGACCTCTGGCCCAAGCTGGGCGTCACGGACTTCACCTCCCACATCGCCGCCATCCAGCAGGCCAAGCCGGAGCTGCTCATGTGCAGCTTCTGGTCCGGCGATACCACCATCTTCATGAAGCAGGCGTCCGCCGTGGGCCTCTTCAAGGACATGAAGGCCGTCTTCACCACGGGGGGCGGCGTGCACGACTCGCTGAAGAAGAGCTTCACGCCCGAGGGGCTGCTGCTGGGCTACAACACCATGTACTTCAACCACGCGGGGGCCAGCCCGCTGCTCAAGGAGTTCGTGCGCGATTACCACGCGAAGTATGGCGAATATCCTCCCTACGAGTGCGACCACGCTTACTTCACGGTGGAGGCGTACAAGGCCGCCGTGGAGAAGGCCTACCGGGCCGCGGGCCAGTGGCCCTCCAAGGAACAGGTGGCCAAGGCCTTGGAGGGGATCGAGGTGGAATCCCTCTCGGGCAAGCGGAGCTACCGGGAGGACCACATCATGATGTGCAGCTTCTTCCAGGGGATCACCACCCACAAGAACGAGTTCGACTTCGTCACCATCGACCCCGTGGAGGTGCTTCCCACCAGCAGGATTCAGAAGCCGGCCGGCGCCAAGCTGTACGATTGGATCAACTCCTGGAAGATCTAGCGGGCTGCTGAAAAGGGCCCATCTGCTGCGTTGGCGCGCTCGGGCACTCGCTGCGGCGTACCCGGAGTACGCCTCACTCGGCCCTTCGCGCGCCGCCTTGCACCTGGACCCTTTTGAGCAGCCCGCCGGGAGCGAGTTTTCTGCGGCCTGCGGAACGGGGCTGGGCTGGAGCCCGACACCATAGCGGGTCATCCCCGGCTTCCGCCCGCAGGCGCGAGCACCAGGCCCGATCTCGCGGGCTGGGGCCCCGCGCCCCGCCGCAGGCGGGGCTGCGTGGGTGGCATCCTGCGCGCGCCGAGTGAAGGCCTCCCGGGCTCGCCACGAGAACGTACAGGAAGCTCTATCTGAGGCCTGCGCAGCGCCGAGAACGGGAGCCGGGGGTGGCCCGCCTCCCGAAGCGAAGACACGCTAGGTGCTGCCGTTCCAGCCCGCGCTACACAGCCTGACTGTTGCCCCAGGCTAAGAGCTCGAACTTCCACGGACATCTGCCCGGACCCGGCATGCTCGCCCACGCCATCAACGTCCTCCAGAGTGGGGTCTTCCACGCGGCCATCCTGTTCCTGGTGGCCGCCGGCCTGCAGTTGGTGTTCGGGGTCCAGCGGATCTTCAACCTGGCCTGCGGCAGCTTCTACGCGCTGGGGGCCTACGCGGGCGTCTCCGCCGTCTCCCTCCTCACCGGGGCCGGCCTCCCCCAGCATCTCTTCATCCTGGCCCTGCTCCTCGCCGGCGTCTGCCTGGGCGTTGTGGGCCCGCTGGTGGAACGGCTCCTGCGCTTCGTGTACGACCGCGACGAGACCTTCCAGCTCCTCCTCACCTTCGCCGTCGTCCTCATGATGGAGGACATCACCCGCATCCTCTGGGGCACCTCCCCCCGCTCCACCGGCGGGCTCTACCTCCTCTACGGGCAGGTGCGGGCCCTGGGGGTCACCGTGCCGGTGTACAACCTCATCGTCATCGCCGCCGGCCTGGCCATCGCCCTGGGCATGGGCTACATGCTGGCGCGGACGCAGTTCGGCCGCATCATCCGGGCCACCGCGGAGAACCGCGAGATGAGCGAGGCCCTGGGCGTGAACATGCGGGCCGTGTACGTGAAGGTGTTCACCCTGGGCACGGTGCTGGGCACGCTGGGGGGCGCCCTGGTGATCCCGGCCACCGCCGCCATGAGCGAGATGGGCATCGACCTGATCGTGGAGGCCTTCGCCGTGGTGGTCATCGGGGGGTTGGGCAGCATGCGCGGCGCCCTGGCCGGGGCGCTGGTGGTGGGCGTGCTGCGGGCCGTGGCCATCTCCACCTGGCCCGAGCTGGAGATGCTCCTCATCTACCTCATCGTCATCGCCGTCCTGGTGTTCCGGCCCCGGGGCCTCTTCGGGAGCGCCGCCGCGTGAGGGCCCGGGTCGCGCTGGCCGCGTTCGCCCTGGCGGTGCTGGCCGTCCCCCTGCTGGGGCGGGAGTACTACACCATCCTCATGCTCTCCTTCTTCGCCTACGGCGTGGCCCTGCTGGGCGTGAACCTGCTCCTCGGCTACACCGGCCTGCTCTCCTTCGGCCACGCCCTCTTCATCGGCCTGGGGGCCTACGCCGCCGCCTTCCTCACCGGGAAGTTCGGCGTCCTCCACATGGAAGCCATCCTGCTGGCGGCCGCCGGGGGCGCCGTGCTGGTGGCGGCCCCCGTGGGCGCCCTCTGCGTGCGCTACGTGAAGATCTACTTCGGGATGCTCACCCTCGCCTTCGGCATGCTCTTCTATTCTTTCCTGCTGAAGTTCTACCACCTCACCGGGGGCGACGAGGGCATGCGGGTGCTGCAGCCGTTCCTGCTGGGGTTCGACCTCTCCCAGACCCCCAAGGTGAAGTTCCTCACCGGGCCCTATTACTACTATTCGGCCGCCGTCTTGTTCGTGGCCACCTTCGCGATGTGGCGGATCGTGGCCTCGCCCTTCGGCCTCTGCCTCAGGTCCATCCGCGAGAACCCGGTGAAGGCCGAGTCGCTGGGGATCGGGGTGGCCCGCTACCGCTGGTGGGCCTTCCTGATCTCGGCGGCCTACGCCGCCGTGGGCGGGGCCCTGCTGGGGCCCACCGTGGGGCAGGTGGACCCGGGGCTCACCTACTGGACCCAGTCGGGGAACCTCGTCTTCATGACCCTGCTGGGGGGCTTCGCCAACTTCTTCGGCCCCCTGCTGGGCGCCTTCGTCTTCATCTACCTGCAAGACGCGGTGATGTCCGTGGTGCCCTACTGGCGCCTCATCTTCGGGGCCATCCTGGCCGCCCTGGTGATCTTCGTTCCGGGCGGGCTGATGGGGCTGGTGACGGGGCGGGGGGCCCGCCCGGGGATCAAGGCGGGCCGGGAGCGCGCCCAGTGATCCTCCAGGCCCGCGACCTCCGGAAGTACTACGGGGAGTTCTGCGCCCTGGACGGGGTGAGCCTGGGCGTGAACGCCGGCGAGTTCGTCTCCGTCATCGGGCCCAACGGGGCGGGCAAGAGCACCCTGATCAACGTGCTCACGGGCATCCTGGCGCCCAGCGCCGGCCGGGTGCTCTTCCGGGAGCGGGACATCACGGGGATCGGCCCGGTTCGCCTGGCCCGGCTGGGCATGGCCCGGAGCTTCCAGTTGGTGAGCGTCTTCCCCGAGCTGACGGTGCTGGAGGTGCTGAAGGTCGCCGTGATCTCGCGGCTGGGGCGCGGCATGCGGCTCTTCGCCTCCCTGGCGCGGGACCGGCGCGTGACCCGCGAGGCCCTGGAGGTGGCCGAGCTGTTCCTGCTGGCGGAGCATCGCAACACCCCGGCGCGGCAGCTCCCTCAGGGGGACAAGAAGCTGCTGGACGTGGCCTCGGCCTTCGCCCTGCACCCGCAGATCATCCTGCTGGACGAGCCCACCAGCGGCGTGAGCACGCGGGACAAGAACACCGTCATGCAGATCCTGGTCTCGGCCTCCCGCCGGATCGGGATCCAGGCCATCATCCAGGTCGAGCACGACATGGACATCGTCTTCGGCTACTCGGACCGGATCATCGCCCTCCACCAGGGCCGCATCCTGGCCGAGGGCGCGCCCGAGGCCATCCGCGCCAACGAGGACGTAGTGGACATGGTGATCGGCCGCAAAGACCGCGCCCCGATAAAGAGAAATCCCTCTCCCCGCCGGGGAGAGGGCGAGGGTGAGAGGGTGGCGCCGGGTACATGCTGACCGTGGACCGGCTGAACGTGTACATCGAGGCCAGCCACATCCTGCGGGACGTGTCGCTGGCCGTGGGGGAGCGGGAGCTGGTCTGCCTCATCGGGCGGAACGGCGCCGGGAAGACCACCACCCTGCGCGCCATCATGGGGTACCAGCCCCCGCACACCGGCGCCATCGCCTTCGGGGGCCGCAGCCTGGTCGGGGCGTCCGTGTTCGAGGTCGCCCGCATGGGCCTGGGCTTCTCGCCCGAGGACAGCGGCGTCTTCGGCGAGCTCACGGTGGCGGAGAACATCGCCATGCCCACGTGGACGCGCGCCACGGCCCGGCCGGCAGCGGAGCGCATCGCCACGGCCTACACCGTGTTCCCCGGCCTGCGGCGGTACGACGCGCGCAGGGGCGCCCAGCTCAGCGGGGGCGAGCGGAAGATGCTCTCCATCGCCCGCGCCCTGGCGCTGGACCCGGAGATGCTGCTGCTGGACGAGCCCTTCGAGGGCCTCTCGCCGGCCATCATCCCCGCCATCAGCGAGGGCATCCACGCCATCACCCGGATGGGCCGCTCCATCCTCCTCGCCGAGTCCAACATCCACCACGTCCCCGAATTCGCGGACCGCCTCTACGTCATCGAGCGCGGGGAAATCATCTTCGCCGGCCCCCCCGCCGAGGTGCACGCCCAAGCGGACGTGCTGAAAATCATCGGCGGCGCCCCCTGACAGGCTGCTGAAAAAGGCCCA